>CAMLOZ010000114.1 GCA_946481625.1 uncultured Haloferula sp.
GTACATCCCCACCGCCGAAGATGGCAGCGCGTGGAAACTCCACGCGACCATCGATGACAACACCATGGCCTGCGAGGACTTCAAGGTCGCCGACCTCAACGGCGACGGGAAGCCGGACATCATCGCTGCCGGAAGAGCGACCAAGAATCTGGTGGTGTATTGGAACGGGAAGTAGCACGACGTTTCACGTTGCGAAGGTAGTGTCCTCCTCAACCGAGTTCGTACGCCGCTCATCATGCCTCGCCTCTACGACCACATCGACCTGCGCGTCCCCGACCTCCCTTCTGCCGAGCCTTTCTACCGGACTCTCCTCCCTGCACTCGGCTTCACCCGCGAGCAGGACATCGAAGGCTGGCTGCAACTCGAATCCAAGGACGGCTCCCAGTTCTTCGGCATCACCGAATCGCGGTCCCATCGCGCCAACGAAAACCGTGTCGCCTTCCAAGCCTCAAGCAAAGCCGAAGTGGACCGCTTGGCTGGCGTCGCCCGCGATGCCGGAGCCCGCAACATCGAAGGCCCCATGGACTACGAGGAGAGCTACTACGCCGTCTTCTTCGAAGACCCCTGCGGCAACCGCTTCGAGGTGTGCCACCGGACGGCAGCCGCGCGATAGATCTTCACTTCTCCGCCCTCCTCTTCACCACCTCCAGGATGTTCCCTTGGATCTCTTCCAGAATCCGCTCGCTCCACCAACTCGCATAGCCGCCGAGGTGCGTATTCAGCCGGTGCCGGCTCGACAGACGCAGCACCACCTTCCCGTCCTCCCCTGTCTCGATCTCGTACCGTCCGTCCAGCACGTCGTAGAATCTCCCGCCGACGATCACATGTTGATCGAAGGCATTCGCCGGCACGAACTGCGGGTCGGCCTCGATGCTGAAGGCGATCGTCTGCCCCGGGACCCACGCCGTCACCCGCTCGAAGAAGCTCACGTTCCGCTCGAAGGTCGCCACCCCCACGACCCCTATGCCGCCCGAAGCAAAAAGCCGGAACCGTCCGATCCCCCCGGATCCGCGATTCCGACTTTTCTGAACCGGGGCAAAGACCACCCCGGCCTGGCGTTAGCGGCGTACCGGGACCCCCCGATCCCGGCCGATGAGCCCATGATACCGATGGCTGGAAAGCTTCCGGGTTGGCGGCGCCACCGGTCCCCCGACCGGTGGTGCGCCGTTCCCTGGGGCGCGGTTGCCGGACAGACGACAGAGGGGACGGGTTCCCGCAGGCAAAGCCCCCCGGCTTGCGTGCGCGATGGTATTCCCGTCCCTGCCGGTCGTTCCCCCCGTCCGGGGTTCCACGTGCTGGAAGGATGCGGCCACCTGGCGACCCCCGTCACCTCGTGCCACACCTCCGAGACTTGCGATCTCCCGTGCTTCCAGGCGCCGCGTCACTCCCCCCGGAGTGGCGGCATCGGGTTGGAAGCCGGGGAGGAAGCTCGTCATTACCGAACCAATCGCAATCGGCATTCCTCGATTTCCAAAAAATCCGAGAATTTTTAAAAATAGGATCATCAAGATTCCCATATGCTTTGGAAACCAATGGTTCCTCTGAACTTTCTAGAAGCTCACGTTCACCCCGAAGTGAGTCCGGTTCTCCGCCTCGTCCAAGCGCCAGCCGTGATCGAGCCGCAGATCGATCGAATCCACCAGCTTCATCCGCAGGCCCAGCCCGGTCCCCGAGAGGGACGACTCCGGTCCGCCCCGCTGATCCAGCGCCGCATGGTCGAAGAAGCCGAGCAACCGGAAATCACAACCCTTCACCGGCGAGATCAGCGGCGACACCAATTCAAAGGATGCATTCCACCCGCAGTCCGCCGCGAATTCCCGCTCCGCCGTGCCGCGCACCGTTTGGTAGCCGCCCGCCGCGAATTGCTCCGCGGGCAACAACCTCGAATCCGCCACCTGGGCTCCTCCCCGCAGCCGCAGTTGCCAATCCGCTCCCGGCGACCACCAGCCTTCCCCGCTCATGCGGCCGAAGACATAGCTGGAATCCGCCGCCGGATCGTAGGCCTTGAAGGCGGCGTCCTCATTGTTCCCGCCCAAGCTCCCCGGCGCGGCATACACGGTTCCCTCGAAGGCCGCGCCGCCGCTTTCCCAGGACCGCGACAGCTCGTGGCTCAGCTTGCCATGGATGAACACCACCTCGCCCGGTGAAATCGCCCCGCCGCCGAAGAGCAGGAACTGGTCGGTCCCCTTGACCTCGAATCCCGCTCCGAGCGCCTGCCGCCAGCTTCCCAGCGAGGGCAGCGGCATTTTGTGCAAGGCCCCGAGCGACCACGAGGAACCCTCGCTCTCCACCGGGATGCCGCCCGTCGCGTAGCGCGATTGCACTTCGGCGTAGGCCGCGTCCAATTGCAGGACCTGATGGCTGGCGTGAAAGGGAATCTCCCAGCGCAGGGCGTTTGCCAGCAGCGAGGACGCCGGCATTCCCACCACGCTTTGCCAGGCCAGAAGATGCTCTCCCGGCGTCCAGCCGATCACTCCCAGAAGGAAGCGGTCGCGCCCGAGGATGTCCGGCCCGCTGTTCTCGTATCCCGCCGTGACCCGCCATGGCTTGCCCTCCTCGAAGCCGATCAGCAGGTCCGCCGTCGCCGGCTCCAGACCGGGAGAAACGAAGAGCCTCGGCTTGCGGAAAACCGTCCGGCCATACCACGCCATCTGGGCATCGATCTCTGCACGCCGCACCGGCTCGCCCGGCCGCAGGTGCAGTCCTTTTTGAATTTTCTCCGGATTCCCGTACTTCGGCCGCGAGACCCCGATCTCGCCGAAATGCCCGATCTCCACCCGCAATTCGAGAACTCCCCTCGAAAGATCCTGCTGCGGGGCATCCACCGCGACCACCGGATACCCCTCGCCGTCGTAGTGGATCAGGATCTCGTCCGCCAGCGCCGCCAGGCTGCCGGCATCGAGCGGGCGGCCCAACCACTTCTCCAGCCGGGCAGCCAGGGTGCGGGGCGAGGGCAAGGTCAGATCCTCCGATATGGACAGCCCGCCGCCCGCCTCCTTCAAGGCTCCGCCCTGCGGCGACAACAGGTGGATCGCGGTGAGGCGCTTCGTGAGCAGCTCCCCGCCCGCCCCGGCATCACCCGCGGGACGCACCGGCGGCAGCGACTCCACCGCGGGAGCCTCCGGCACGCGCGGCTCGACTCCCGGCAGGGACTGGCCGCGGGCGTTCGTGAACAGGACGATGGCAAGTAGCAGCCTCATGCAGGGCGCTGCAAACGCCGCAGGGATTATTTAGCAATTCCTCGCATTCAAGGCAAATGCGAAACACATAGCTATTTCTTTAAAAATTGAATCATCAACTCTTCCTTAATTTTAAAATAAAATCCCCAAACCCCTTGAAATTATAAGGTTTTTCAGACTTCCAAGTTAGATATGCCGATCATTACAAATGCTGGACAAAGGGGTGAAAAGTTAGATATGGATCTTCCAGTTCCTCCGCTGCCAGCCGCCTCTCCCTGTGATCATGAGCCTTACCAAACCCCTAGCCGGATGGTTCCGGGCGCTTTTCTGCGCTCCGGTCCTGACGCTGTGCGCGGGTGCCTTGGCGGAAACGGAGAACCCCGTGCCGATGTTCCTGAACGGCGACATCCAGGACGCCGGCTGGGCCCTCGCCCGCCTCAACGACGGCGGCGATCTCTCGCGGCAGTCTTACTCCTACCAAGAGACCGCGAATCCGGTCCGCCTCTACCTCATCGATACCTCGGTGAAGCAGACGAAGGCATGGGGAAACTGGTTCAAGCTGAACCCGAAGCTCAGCATCATCGCGAACGTCCGTGTGGGCGCGGGAACCGCGAAGGCCTTCGAGCACGGCACCAAGATGCTTTCCGTCATCGCCGGTCCCGAAACCGGTGCGGCCCAGGGCACGCCGGTCCAAGCGGTCCTCTACGATGTTTACGAAGGCTCCACGGAAGCCAGTTCCCAAACGGACTCCGCGAACATCGCATCCGCCGTTCTCAACGCCCGTCTCCGGCATCTCTCCAACAATCCCCGCATTCCGGGAGTCGTTTGCATTGCCAGCGGCTCCGCCACCCCGGAAACCAGCACGACGCTACGGGATTCCATCAATGCCGCGGTCGCTGCCGGGCTCACCGTGGTGGTATCCGCCGGCAATCTGGACAAGGACGTGGCGCTGGGCTACATCCCCGCGCTCTACGGCGAAACCCCCGGCGTCATCTGTGCGGGTGCCAGCAGCGCCGCCAACACGAAATATTCCACCTCCAACTGGGGCGAGCCGGTGGACCTCTACGCTCCGGGTGAGCAGGTCCGGACCTTGAACTACGCCGCGCCGAAGAGCGGCTCCTACAGCACGATGTCCGGCACCAGCCCCTCCGCCGCGCTTACGACGGCTGCCGCGCTGATCGAACTCTCGAAGGATCCCACCCTCACTCCCGCCCAAGTCGAAGAGCGGCTCGTCGGGGTCGCCTATCCTGCCGCCTCGGAATTCTATCCTTCCGGCTCGGAGGCCGCCGCAGCGTCCCAAGGGGACATTGCGACCCTGGTTCAAGTCGAACCCAATCCGGAACCCGATTCCGATTTCGACGGTTCGGCCGACATCCTCGAGTCCTTCTTCGCATCGAATCCCGCGGATGCCACCGACCGGCCTGCGGCACCGGGCATCGCACAAGCCTCCGGCCAGGTCGCCGTCTCGTTCCAAGTCGCGCAGGAACAGTTCAACCCCGCCGACATCTACAATCTGGCGAACGGCTCGACGTGGAAGGTCCAGTTTTCCACCGACCTCCATGTGTGGAAGGATGCGATCGGCACGCTCTCGGTCGGCACTCCTGCGGGGGGCCGCGTGCCCATGGTCTTTGCCGCTCCGCTGGAACAGGAGAAGGGCTTCCTGCGGGTTCAGGTTCTTCAACCGGCACCGGCGCAGTAGTCACCTCGTCGGCAGGCGGGTACAGCTAGGGTATCCTCTCGCTACCGCGATTGCGTGATAGCGAAAGGGGGCAAAATCGGACATATTGTTCCCGTAAGCAACGCTGTTCCCCCCGACAAACGGAGCTTGCAAAACCCCACTCGAAAACCCCGAAAGGGAAACCCGCTGGTCTCCGTTCCCCCCGACGAGCCAGCGGGTTCTCCGTTTCAAGGGGCCGCGAGAGGGCTTGATCATCCGGGATGCTTAAAGGATGATGCCATACGGAACCGGGTGCTCCATCCCCGCCCGCACCGGCATGTCGCCCCCTTCCCGCCCCCTCTGTTTTTCGTCCGCCGCCTTCGCGCTACTGGCAGGAACGTCGACATGGGCCGCCGACGTGGAAGGCGCGCTCGCCCGCCACGATCTCGCTGCGGCGGAGGCCGAGTTGGAGTCCGTTGCCTCCGATTGGGAGGCGGCTTGGAAGGAAAGCGGCAAGGACGCGGACGCCCTCGAATACGGCCGCACCCTGCAGGCGCTCGGTATCGTGGAGCGGGAGGCGGGCAAGGCGGCCGAAGCCCTTCCTCATCTGGAACAAGCCGTCACCCTGCTCGGCGCAGCCGCATCCGCCGAAAAGGCCGACATCATCGAAGCTCTGGCGCTCGCCCGCCAGGATCTCGGCAAGGCGGCGGAGGCCGAGACCGGCCTGCGGCAGGTGATCGCCCTGCGCGAAAACCTGGCCCCGGTGGAGCGGGAGCCCGCCCTCTCCCTCGGCCGCGATCACCTCGCGCTCAATTTGCTTTCCCAAGGCAAGTATGCGGAGGCGGGAGCTCTCTTCGAGGATTCCCTCGCCGCCACCCCCGCAAACGATCCTCTCCTCCGTGCACGCCGTCTTGGCTACCGTGCGCGCTACCTGCACACCCTCGGCAGCCATTCGCGTGCCGTCACCGCTTGCCGGGAGGCCTTGGCGTTTCCTTTCGAGGATCCCGAACTCCGCCTCAGCTTGGAAAGCCAGCTTGCGCTCGCCCAGCTCCGCCTGGGCAAAACCGCCGAAGCCCGGCAAGGGATGGACGAAGCCGCCGACCGCGCCCGCGATCTCTACCGCGATCCTGCCTCCGCGTTCCGTGCCTTCCCCTACCTCAACAATCTCGGCGCGCTCGACCTTTCCCTCGGCAATGCCGCCGAAGCCCGCGCCGCCTTCGCCGAAGCGCTCGCTTTATTAGAGCGATCCGTCGGCAAGGATCACCCCTCGCTGATCCTTCCCCTCAACCACCTCGGCTGTGCCGAGCAGGCCGCGGGCGATCCCGGAAAAGCCCGCGAAACCCTCCGCCGCGCCGCCGACCTGCAGGCGAAGTATCTTCCCGAGATCCACCTGCGGGTTGCGGAAACCGCACGCAACCTCGCCCGCAACGCCATCCTCCTGCAGGCGGCCGATGCCCCGCAGGAAATCGACCGGGCCACCGCCACCGGCCTCGAGCTCCTCGACCAACTGATCGTCTCCGGGAGCGAACAGGAACGGCTGAATTTCCTCCAGCTCATGGACCTCGTGTCCCTGCCCTGTGCCACCGGCGATGGCATCCGGATCGCCGACGTACTGGCGGCAACCAAAGCCCGGCTCCTCGATGCGATGCTCGATCCCGGTGGCAAATCCCCACGATCGCGACCGGATTGGAAACAGATCCAGGCGGCTCTCAAGCCCGGCACCGCATTGGTCGATACCTGCCGCTACACTACCATCGATGCCGACCCGGAGGTCCGCTACGGCGCGGTGGTTCTTCTACCGGAAGGACCGCCGAAGTGGGTGCCGCTCGGCAGCGGTGCCGATCTCGACCGCTGGCTGGAGGCCTTCCGGAAACGACTCACCTGGCGTGCGGGCGAACTGGCCGGCAAAAGCAGCGCCCCTCCCACCCTGACGCTGCGGAGCGTCTTGCGCTCGCTCCATGAGGCGTTCTGGGAGCCGGTGGCCCGCGAACTCCCTCCCGGTACCGAG
Source organism: uncultured Haloferula sp. (assembly GCA_946481625.1). The sequence goes on from CAMLOZ010000114.1 coordinate 6,845, forward strand.
CACATCGCCTTCTCGCCCGATGGAGCCCTCCACTTCCTCCCGCTGCCGGTCTTGCTCGACGGCTCGATGCAGCCGCTCTGCACCCGCCACCGCCAGATCGTGACCGTCACCAGCGCCCGCGATCTGCGCGGCGCGGCCTCCCCCGTGAAACTCGGCGGCGAGCCATGGGCGGTCCTCGGCGTCTCCGAGTTCCCGAAGAGCGGTTTGCCCCCCGGCGACGACCGCTTGCTGGAAGTCCTTTCCCATCTCGATTCCATGCCCGGCACGGCGGATGAAACCCGCCGCCTGAAGAAGCTCGCCCCCCGCGGCTCGGTTTTCCTGCAAGACGGTGCGGCGAACGAGCCGGCCCTGGCCCATCTCAACCCCGCTCCCGGGGTGCTCCACCTCGGCTGCCACGCCTTCTTCCTGCCGGCTCACGTGGCGTCGGGTGCCACCGTGGACTTCGACGAGAATGCGGACCTGCTCTATTCCGGCGGCCTGCTCCTTCACCGTGCGGCCCTGCGCGGCGCGGAGAGCCCGCTACTCTCCGGCGAGGATGATCTGCTCTTCCCCGGCGAGGTGGCGAAGCTGCCCTTGAAGGGAACCCGCCTCGTCACGCTCTCGTCCTGTGAATCCGGTGCGGGCACCGCCGTCTCGGGAGAGGGCTTGCTCGGCTTGCGGCGCGGCTTCGCCCTCGCGGGTGCGCGGGAGATCGCGGTCGCGCTCTGGCCGGTGTCGGATCGCTCCACGCCGGAGTTCATGGAGCGCTTCTATCGGCTCGCCCTCGCCTCGGACCGCCCGGCCCAGGCCCTGTGGCAATGCCAGCGCGAGTTCCTGACGAAGGCCGGCGACGACAACGCCTTCGAAGCCGCCGTGCTGAGATACGGCCCTTTCGTGATCAGCCAGAACACGCCCCTTGAAACCGGCGGGGAAATCGTGGTCGGGGAGAGATCATCCCCCTGGAGAAGAGCTTGGGTCTTGCTGCCGCTGCTGGTCTTCCTTGCGGCTCGCTGGCGCGCGAAGCGAAGTAGCGCGGCTTTGTAAGCCGCGGTCGCAAACGTCGTCCCCTTTCGGCTTCGCTACCTTACACCCCACCACACGGTCGCGGGATACAATCCCGCGCTACTTCTTCACCGGGGTGCTGCCGCCGCGCATGCCGAAGAACGACGCTCGCTGGAGCATCGGCTTCTTGTCTCGGCCGGCGACCTGGGAAGCCCCGCCCTTGCGATCGCGGCTGCCATCCGCGCTCGCGGAAACGGGAGTGCTGTTCGCCACGGTGCGGGATGCCATGACCGCCGATCCGTCGGGGCGCTTCACGGCAGGAATCTTGAGCGTCGAGGGGCTGAGCGCCGAAACCGAGTCACCCTCGTTCGGCTTGATCGATGCGCCGTGCTCGACCTTCCCATTCTTCGACACGGTGCCGACCATGATGCCTTGGCCGTGATTCACGATTTTTCCGTTGTTGCCGACTTCCAGGAAGATGCGCCCGCTCCCGGTGTCGAGCCGGCCCTTGTTGGAGACCTCGCTGCCGGCGGCAATCTCGATCCGGCTTGCACGGGTTTCGCCAAGGTGGAGCACGAAACCGTTGCCGCTTCCCACCTTCATCTTCCGTCCGTTCGCGGCGGGATCGACGGTGATTTCGGTGCCCGCCGCCATGCGCACGCTATCCGCGGCCTTCAGCTTCGCGCCGCGCCCCACATCGATCCACCGCCCGGCCAGGACGACATCGCCACCCGTGGCGCGGATGTGTCCGCTCACGCTCAACCCGTTGAACCCGGCCGGATCCCCGCTCAGCGTGTAGCCGCCACCGCTCAGGAAGGCGGTCGGATTCGCATCGAGAGCGCCCATCGTCACGG
>CAMLOZ010000115.1 GCA_946481625.1 uncultured Haloferula sp.
CTCATCCCCGGATTCACCATCCTCAGCACGGCCTTGCCTCCCTCCCGATCACCCTTGCGGCCGATCAGCCAGCGCGGGCTCTCTGGCAGCGCCAGGCACATCACACTGGACAACAAGGCGGGGAATGCCTCCACCCCCAGCATCCAGCGCCACTCGTTCTCTCCCCTTCCCGCGATCAGGGAGTTCGACACCAGGGCGATCAGGATGCCGAAAACGATGTTGAACTGGAACATTCCCGCCAAGCGCCCGCGGCGATCCGGCGGCGAGATTTCCGAAATGAACAAGGGCGCGGCGATGGTGGAGATGCCCACACCAAGCCCTCCGATGAAGCGGGCGATGATGAAGGAATAGACGTCCGTCGCGAGTCCCGACCAGATCGCGGACACGAGGTAAAGCACGCCGATCCAGAGGAGCGTCTTCTTGCGGCCGAACCTCTCGGTTGGCCACCCCCCCGCCAGGGAGCCGATCACGGTACCATAGAGCGCGGCACCCATCGCTAGGCCGTGCACTGCATTACTCAGCCCCCAGAGCTTTTGGATGGTCTGCTCCGCACCGGAGATGACCACCGTGTCGAAGCCGAAGAGAAACCCGGCTAGCGCCGAGGTGAGGGCCCAGAAAAATAGTTTGTTCATGGATTTCGTGCAGGAGCGTGATCTAAGCGGTTTTTCCGGAAGTGGGAAGACCGGGTGTGAATGGATCACGATGCTTCAACGGCGGGGCCGTCCCAAGCGAATGGCCGGCGGAGAGCCTCGGGCATCGGGGGGATCGCGCCGGCACAGGAGCAGACGTGGGCGGCCACCTTGTTGGCGGTCGCGGAAATCCACTCCAGCGGGCGGCCTTGCAGGAGCCCGAGAGTGGCGGCGGCGGTGAAGGAATCGCCGGCACCGATCGTGTCTTTCACATCCGCCGGGAGACCGGCATGCTCGCACCAATGGACTCCGTCCCAAAGGATGCTGCCATCCGGCCCACGGGTATAAGCGACCATCCGGAGGTCATAGCGTTCCAGCAGCGCCGCGAGTTGGTCGCGGACGCCACCGCGCAGATTCAGGAGGGCGGCGATCACCGGCAGTTCGCTGTCGCTCAGCTTCATCACGTTCGCCAGACCGAGCGAGTCGTGGATCAGGTCGCCGGAATGGTAGTGCTGGCGGAGATTGACGTCGAAGACGCGGAGGGCCGCCGGGGAGGTTGCTTCGACCAACTGGCGGATGGCGAGACGGGAGGAAAGAGAGCGCTGGCCGAGCGTGCCAAAGCAGACGGCATCGGCGACCCCCATCATCCCCATCGCAGCGGGTGCCCGGATCTCGTCCCACGCGACTCCGTCGCGGATGGTGAAGCAGGGCTGGCCGTCGATGCCGACTTGCACCGCCACCGTGCCGGTGGGGCGGATCGGGTCGATGGCGATGCCTGCGGTGAGCACGCCGAGGTCGGCGAGCTTGTCGAGAAGACGGGAGCCGGGTTCGTCGGCACCCACGCTGCTGACGATGGCTCCCGCGGCTCCGAGCGCCCGCGCGTGGCAAGCGAAGTTCGCGGGAGCTCCGCCCATGCGCGGGCCGGAAGGGAGCAGGTCCCAGAGGAGTTCACCGATGCCGATGACGAGAGGCTTCATGCTTGGGTGGATCGATCTAGTAAGGGACGGGGGATAATGCTGGAAATCGGATTTGACCAAGCTGCTATCTTCCTGGCATTACAGCCTTTCAAGGCTGTAAACTCATGGACCCTCCAGCGAATCCCGCGGTCCGCTTTGCGGACATTGCCCGGCAACTGCGTGAAGAACTGCTTTCCGGTCGTTATGGGGTGGACGGGCGGATGCCCAGCGAAGCCCAGTTGGTGCGGCGTTTCGGGGTTTCCCGGCCGACGGTTGCGCGGGCGCTCAGGGTCCTGGGGGACGAAGGGTTGCTGGAGCGGAAGGCGGGCTCCGGGACCTTCGTGAGGCAAGGACCCAAGAACGGAGCTGCCAGCAAGCTGTTAGCCCTGCTGGTGCCCGGCCTGGGGAACACGGAGATCTTCCAATCGATCTGCGGGGAAATAGCCGGCCTCGCACGTTTGCATGATTACGGGCTGGTGTGGGGAGGTTCCGAGCAACCTCGCCACGATCCGGACCTGAGCCTCAAGCAATCCGAGCAACTGTGCCAGCAGTTCATCGAGCGGCGCGTCAGCGGGGTATTCTTCGCCCCGTACGAACTGGTCAGGGAGAAAGAGGAGGCAAACCGCGAACTGGCGGTGATGATGCGCGAGGCGGGAATCCCGGTGGTTCTGTTAGACCGGGATCTTGTGCCTTTCCCGAACCGCAGCGACTTCGATCTCGTGGGCATCGACAACGTGGCGGGCGGCTACATGCTTGCCGAGCACCTGCTGAAGCTCGGTTGCACGCGCATCCACTTCGTCGCGAGGCCGCTATCGGCCCCCACCGTGGATGCCCGGATCGCTGGAGTTCGCGAAGCGCTCGCCCGCTGGAACGTGAATCCGGATCCGAACTGGATCCATGTCGGTGAATTCGAGGATGCGAAGTATGTCCGCAGCCTCACCGGGCCGATCCGGCCGGATGCTTACATCTGTGCGAACGACCACACCGCGGCAATGCTGATGCGCGAGCTCTCCCGCAACCGCGTGCGGGTACCCGAGGACGTCCGGGTGCTTGGCTTCGACGACGTTAAGTTCGCGACGCTGGTATCCCCTCCCCTCACGACGATCCAGCAGCCTTGCCGTGAGATCGCGCTCACGGCGTTCCGCGCGATGATGGACCGGCTCGGCGACGCCAGCCTGCCCGCCTGCCACCTCTCGCTCGCGCCGCGTCTCGTCATCCGCGATTCGTGCGGGGCCTACCTGCGGCGGAGCAAGGAAGGCGAAGCGATCCGCTGAATCCGGCTGGCGGGGATCACTTGCAAACCAGCGCCGATGACTCGCGGCATTGCTCCAGGATCTCAGTGAGACGACCGACATCGACCGGCTTGACCAAGTGGTGGGAGAAGCCGAAGCCGCGGCTCATCTCGACATCCTTCTCCATCCCGAATCCGCTGAGAGCCACGCCGACGGTGCCGTTGCGCTCGGCCACCCTTCTCATAACCGGAGCCGGGCTGCCGTCCGGCAACCCGAGGTCGCTCAGGAACAGATCGAAGCTCTCGTTCGAGGCGAGTTCCAGGGCGGAGGTAACATTCAAGGCCGAGCGAACGGTATAGCCGCGGAGTTCAAGCAGCATGGTGAGCGACTCGTTCGTATCCGGGTGGTCCTCCAGCAGGAGGATCTTCAGTGGAGTGCCGCCGGGCTCGCTTGCCGGCCGCGAATCGGAGGACTCCGAAGGCTTTTCCGCCACCACCGGCAGGCTCACGGTCACGGTGGTTCCGTGGCCTTTCCCCTTGCTTTCCACCGTGATCCCGCCGGAGTGCAAATCCACCAGGGAGCGGGTGATGGCGAGGCCCAGCCCCAAGCCGCCCTGCGTACCACGCTCGGCCTGCTCGAAGGGCTGGAAGACGCGCGCCAGCACGGATTCGTCAATACCGATGCCGGTGTCGCGGACGACGATGACGACCTCACCGGCCGCCATACGGGTCGACACCTGGATCGAACCCTCGATGGTGAACTTCACCGAGTTCTTGATGATATTCCAGAAGACCTGCTGGAGCCGCGCGGGGTCCGCCCGCACGTAGGGCGCGGCGGCGGCAAGATCGAGTTCGAGGTGGAGCCCCTTTGCCTCCAGATCGGGCCGGCAGATCTCGGTGGCGTTGCGGAGCAGTTCGTGGACATCCACGATCTTCATTTCCAGGTGGATCTTGCCGCTGCCCACGCGGGTGAGGTCGAGCAAGTCGTCGATGAGCCGTGCCTCCAGTTCCACGTTGCGGCGGATGACTTCGAGCGGATGCCGCAGGGCATCGGGAACCTCCCCGTCGGCGGCAAGCTTCACCAGGTGGGTGATGACCGGCGTGAGCGGCGTGCGCAGTTCGTGGCTCAGCATCGCGAGGAAACGGTCCTTCGACAGGTTCGCGGCCTCCGCCTCCTCACGGGCGCGATTGGCCTCCTGATAGAGCGCCACGTTGTCCAGTGCCAGAGCCGCACGCTGGGCGAGTTCGCCCGCGAGCCACAGGTCGTCATCGCCATAGATCAATCCTTCCTCGGTGTGGACCATCGTTATCGACCCGATGACGTCGCCGCGGGCGCGGAGTGGGACGGCAGCGAAACTGGTCGGGCGGAGCAAGCGGATGAGCGGGCGGTCTGCCTCCGGCACCATCTCGCACAGAAGATCCTCGTCCACCCGGTTGCGAACGAAGGGAGTCCCGGTCCGGTAAACGCGGTAGGCAGCGTGGGCATGCTCGTCGGCTTCGGGATAGCGGATCCGGCGGAGGACCGCCTCCTGGGCGGGATCGCGGTGCGCGACCGCCACCTGGTGAAGCTTCCCCTCGTCGTCCATGCGGTCGATCACGCAGAACTCGGCGAGGCGCGGGACGACGAGGCGGGCGAGACTCGTGAAGGTCTGGTGATAGTCCAGGGAACCGGCGAGGACATTTCCCGCCTCGGCGAGGAAGGCCATGCGTTCACGCGCCCGCTCCGCCTGCAAGCGCGCCGCCTGCTCCTGGAGCAATTGTGCGTGTTCTTCCGCCTGCTTTTTGACTTGCTCGCCCTTGAGGAAGAGCTCGACGAAGACCGCAACCTTCGCGCGGAGGATCTCCGGCACGACCGGGGTCAGGATGTAGTCCACCGCCCCGAGCGAGTAGCCGCGGGTCACGTGGTTCTCCGTATCGTTGATGGCACTGATGAAGATGATCGGGGTCGCCTCCGAACGCTTGCGCTGCCGGATCAGCGCCGCGGTCTCGAAGCCGTCGAGCCCCGGCATGTTCACATCGAGCAGGATCACGGCGAAATCCCGCGCCAGCAATTGCCGCAAGGCCTCGTCCCCCGACCGGACCTTCACGAGATTCTGATGGAGCCCTTCGAGGATGGATTCCAAGGCCAGCAGCTTGTCGGGTCTGTCGTCGACAAGCAGGATGTTCGCGGTTAGAGGAGGATCTTCCACGGCGAAAGGAATGCGGGGAAAATGGCTCATCGGTACAGCCAGGTGCGCAGCATCGTGAGCAACCGGTCGGTATCCACAGGCTTGGAGATGTAGTCGGAGGCTCCGGCCTCGATGCATTTCTCGCGGTCGCCCTTCATGGCTTTCGCGGTCAGGGCGATGATGGGCAATTCCTGGAAACCGTACATCCCGCGGATGGCCCGCATGACCTCGTAGCCGTCCATCTCGGGCATCATGATGTCCATGAGGATGATGTCGAACGGGCTTCCCTCCTGTAGAAGCCTGAGCGCGGTGGCTCCCTGCTCCGCGGAAACCACGTTCATGTCGTGGCGCTCCAACAAGCTCGTCATGGCGAAGATGTTGCGCACGTCGTCATCCACGATCAGCACGTTCTTCCCGGCGAGCAGCGCGTTCGGATCGTTGAGGCGTTGGATGGTTTCGCGTCCCGGCTGGGGCAGAGAGGCCACCTTGCGGTGCAGCCAGAGGGCGACCTGATCGTAGAGCCGCTCGGGACTCCGCACGTCCTTCACGATGATCGTTTGGGCCATGCGGTTGAGCGTTTCCTCTTCCTCCTGCGAAAGGCTCTTGCCGGTGTAAACAATGACCGGGAGTTGCGGGTAGCGGGCACGGATCTCCCCGATCAACTCGAAACCGGAAGCGCCCGGCAACATCAGGTCCACCACCACGCAATCGAATGTCAAATCCGAGGCCAGGGATCCCAGCGCCTCTTCCGCGGTGGCCACCGTGTGAAGACCCGGGGTGTCGGATAGAAGCTCCTTCAGGCTGTTGCGCTGGGTCTCGTCGTCCTCGACCACCAGCAGGTTGCCGGTGGGATTGTCGCGCATCTGGCGCATGTGCTCGAAGACCTCGTCCACCGCGGACGGATCGAGCGGCTTGCCAAGGAATCGGATCGCCCCTTCCTTCAGCGCGTTTTCGGGCTCGGCATCGGCCGAAACGACGAAGACCGGGATGTGGCGTGTCGCCAGATCCGATTTGAGCCGGTTGAGAACCTTCCAGCCATCGATGTCCGGAAGACTGACATCCAGGGTGATGCCATCCGGGCGGAACTCGCGAACCATGGAGAGTGCCTCGTGACCGCGCGTAGCCACCACCCCCTTGAAGCCCTTCGACCGTGCGCTGGAGAGAAGCAGGTTCGCCGTGTCCAGGTTATCCTCCACGATCAAGGCCACGTGATCATCCGGGGAGATGATGGCCCGGTCATCCTCGATCCGCGGTCCCGTATCACCGAAGATTTCCAAACCTGCGGCTTCAATATCAGCCGCGAGGTCGCGCACCGCGGGGGTGCCCATGCCGGGCGGGCGCAACGGCAGGAAGAGGGTGAAGGAGCTACCCTTCCCCTCCTCGCTCTGCACGCTGATCTCACCGCCCAGGAGACGGGCCAGCTCGCGGCTGATCGCGAGCCCCAGACCGGTGCCGCCGTAGCGCCGGCTGGTGCTGCCATCCGCCTGCTGGAAGGCTTCGAAGATCACCATCTGTTTCTCCTCCGGAATGCCGATGCCGGTATCCGTGACGGTAAAGGAGATCACTTCCGGGACTCCACTCAGCACCGAATGGCCGCGCAGGCGGTTGCCCGCGACGGGTGCCACGCTGACGGAGACCGAGCCGCTGTCGGTGAACTTGAGCGCGTTCGAAACGAGGTTTTTGAGGACCTGGTCGAGCCGCTGCTCGTCGGTGTGGATCTTTGCCGGCAGGTCCGGGTGGAGGTCGAAGTCGAAGTCGATCCCCTTTTCCTGCGCGACGTGGCGGAAGGTACGGTCCACGTTCGCCATCAGATCGGCCACGCCGACCTCGCTGACCGAGATCGTGAAGTTGCCCGATTCGATCTTGGACAGGTCGAGGATATCATTGATGAGACGCAGCAGGTCGCGCCCGGACCCGAGGATGGTGCGGGCGAACTCGACCTGCTTGGGCGTGAGGTTGCCTTCGTAGTTCGAGCCGAGTTGGTCGGCAAGGATGAGCAGGCTGTTGAGCGGCGTACGCAGCTCGTGCGACATGTTCGCGAGGAACTCCGACTTGTATTTCGACGTGAGGGCGAGCTGCTGGGCCTTGCCTTCGAGGGCCATGCGTGCTTGTTCCACCTCGCTGTTCTTGCGCTCCACCTCCGCGTTCTGTTCGGCGAGCTGGGCGGCCTTGTCCTGGAGTTCCTGGTTGGTCTTCTCCAGCTCTTCCTGGCGGTTCTGGAGTTCGCCCGCGAGCGATTGAGACTGCTTGAGCAGGTCTTCCGTTAGGGTGCTCGCCTTGATGGTGTTGAGCACGATCCCGATGGACTCCGCGAGTTGGACGAGGAAGGCCTCGTGGGTCGAGTTGAAGCGTTCGAAAGAGGCGAGTTCGATCACCGCCTTGACCTTGCCCTCGAAGACGATCGGCAGGACCATGATATTGACCGGCGGTGCCGCGCCGAGGCCGGAACTGATCTGGATGTAGTCCCCCGGCACGTTTGTCAGCAGGATCGGCTGCTTCTCGAGCGCGGACTGGCCGACCAGTCCTTCGCCGAGGCGGTAGCGGTTGCTGAGGTTCTTGCGCTCGGTGAAGGCGTAGCTGGCCAGCATCCGCAGTTCCGGCTCCGGCCCGTCGCCGTCCATCAGGTAGAAGATCCCGGTCTGGGCGGAGACCACGGGCGCGAGTTCGGAGAGGATCAGCTTGCCGACCGTGAGCAGGTCCTTCTGGCCTTGCAGCATCCGGGTGAATTTCGCGAGGTTCGTCTTGAGCCAGTCCTGCTCCTGGTTGCGCGAGGTGGTGTCGCGCAGGTTGCGGATCATCTCGTTGATGTTGTCCTTCACGAAGGCCACCTCGCCGCGCGCCGACACCTGGATGCTCTGGGTCAGGTCGCCCTTGGTCACGGCGGTCGCCACGTCGGCGATCGCGCGGAGCTGGGTGGTGAGATTCGCGGCGAGTTGGTTCACGTTGTCGGTGAGATCAAGCCATGTGCCGGAAGCCCCGGGCACGTGAGCCTGGCCGCCGAGCTGCCCTTCCACACCCACCTCGCGGGCCACCCCGGTGACCTGTTCCGCAAAGGTCGCCAGGGTGCTGGTCATGCTGTTGATCGTATCCGCGAGTTCGGCCACCTCGCCTTTCGCCTCGACCATCAGTTTCTGGTTGAGGTCCCCTTTCGCGACCGCGGTCACAACCTTCGCGATGCCGCGGACCTGGTTGGTGAGGTTACCGGCCATCGAGTTCACCGAATCGGTGAGGTCCTTCCACGTGCCGCCGACGCCCTTCACCTCCGCCTGGCCGCCGAGTTTACCCTCCGTGCCCACTTCGCGCGCCACGCGGGTCACTTCCGAAGCGAAGGAGTTGAGCTGGTCCACCATCGTGTTGACCGTGTTCTTCAGTTCCAAAATCTCGCCCTTCACATCCACCGTGATCTTGCGGCTCAAGTCTCCATTCGCCACCGCGGTGGTCACCGCCGCGATATTACGCACCTGGGTGGTGAGGTTGGAGGCCATGAAGTTCACCGAATCGGTGAGGTCCTTCCAGGTACCCGACACGCCTTCCACGCGGGCCTGGCCGCCAAGGGCTCCTTCCGAGCCCACCTCGCGGGCCACGCGGGTCACCTCCGAGGCGAAGGACCGGAGCTGGTCCACCATCGTGTTGATGGTGTTCTTCAGTTCCA
>CAMLOZ010000116.1 GCA_946481625.1 uncultured Haloferula sp.
GGAATATCACCACGCCGGCCGTCACTACTCATGCACACGAGGATGAGGGGCTAAATGTCTCGAAACGGGTAAAACAAGGGAAGGAATGTCCTTTCTGCGGCGGGACAAAGGTGCAGACGGCGGCTAAGGAATTCTTTTCCACGGGCTTTGTCCGGGTGTTTTCTCCGAAAGTCTGTCGACGCTGTGATGCGATATGGGCACCGAAGGTGGAAATGTCCACGGCGTTCCTTGTTTTTATGATGGGCGTTGTGGGGTTTATCGCGGCTGCCGTTATCGCGGGCCCGGAAGTTTCGTATCATATCGGATTGCGAGAAACCCGTCCGGCTCCTTTGGGCCCCTCGCCGGCGATCAATTGGATATTGGGAGGTGTTCTCGTGCTGATGTCGTTCACGGCGGTGAGAAAGTCCTTCCGCTATCTGGGATCGGCGAAAGTGCGGTCGTTCCGGGTTTTAAGACATCCACACCGGCAGGTGCACGGGTAGTTGGTCATGCGTCATCGGTGTTGGAGGGCGGGTGATGGGGCGGGCTGAAGTCGGCGCACCCGGGGCTTGGCGGGCGGGGCGTGGTTTCTACACTCCCGCGCATGTCTTCAACGTTCGGCCACGCTTTCCGCATCCACACCTTCGGGGAATCTCACGGCGGCGGGGTCGGAGTGGTGATCGACGGCGTGCCGCCGCGGGTTCCTTTGACGACGGAAGACATCCAGAAGGAACTCGACCGGCGGCGTCCGGGGCAGAGCGAGATCGTGACCCCGCGGAAGGAAGCCGACCGCGCGGAGATCCTTTCCGGAGTGGTGGACGGGACGACGCTGGGCACGCCGATCGCGGTGGTCGTGCGGAACGAGGACCAGCGGCCCGGGGCTTACGAGGAGATGGCGGTCAAATACCGCCCCTCGCACGCCGACTACACCTATGATGCGAAGTACGGCATCCGCGCGCTCTCCGGCGGCGGGCGGGCTTCGGCACGCGAGACGATCGGCCGCGTGGCCGCGGCGGCGGTGGCCAGGAAGGTGCTCGATCAGCTCAGCCCCGGCATCGAGGTGCTGGCGTGGGTGAAATCGATCCACGACCTGAACGCGACCGTGGACACCGAGACGGTGACCTTCGACCAGATCGAGGGGAACATCGTGCGCACCGGGGATCCTGCGATGGTCGAGCCGATGATCGAGCGGATCAAGCAGGTGCGTGGCGAGGGCAACTCGGTGGGTGGCGTGGTGGAGTGCGTGATCCGCAATTGCCCGCCGGGACTGGGCGAGCCCGTCTTCGACAAGCTGGAGGCGGAACTGGCGAAGGCGATGCTGTCGCTGCCGGCGACGAAGGGTTTCGAGATCGGCTCGGGCTTCGCGGGGACTTTGCTGACCGGCCGCGAGCACAACGATCCTTTCCGGATGGTCGAGGGCAAGGTGCGGACGACGAGCAACCGCTCGGGCGGCATCCAGGGCGGGATTTCGAACGGCGAGAACATCGTGTTCCGCGTGGCCTTCAAGCCGACGGCGACCATCATGACCTCCCAGGAGACCGTGACGAACACCGGCGAGAACACCGAACTGGCCGGACGCGGGCGCCACGATGCCTGCGTGTTGCCGCGGGCGGTGCCGATGGTTGAGGCGATGGCCGTGCTGGTGCTGTGCGATCACCTGCTAAGGCAGCGCGGGCAGGTGGGCGGCTTCCCGGGGTCGGAGCTTTGATGGCCTCGGAGGAAGTTGCGGGCATGTTAGAGTGCGTCCGGGTCTGGTTTGTTGAGGGGAACCGATGAAGGAAATTTTGGCGGCGCTGGATCTCGAGACGATCCCCCAGATCAGCCTGGGGACGGCGGCGCTGTTGATCTTCGCGGCCTGTGCCCTGCTGGCGGTGCTGCGGGGTTTTTTGCGGCTGCTGTTAGGCTCGCTGGTGCTGTGCGCGAGCGGCTTCGCCGGCTATGTGGTGTGGCGACATGCGCCGGGCTTGCCGGTGGTGTTTCCGGTATTGGCGGGCTTGTCGGTCTTCCTGCTGCTCCGCTTCATGCTGCGTTTCGCGCCCCGGCCCTTCGGCGGGGATGGGTCGGACAAGAAGGTCTCGCCGGTGCGGCGGGCTTTCACGCTGCTCTTCAGCCTGGTGCCCGCCTCGCTGCTCTGGTTCACGGGGGCAACGGTGTTGCGGAATGCCGGCTCGGTGGCGGAGATCCGAAGCTTCGTGGACGGGACGGACGAGCATGCGCGCTCGGCCTTCATTGCGGAACTGAAGGGTGCGATCGACCGGGCGCTGCCCGCGGGATGGTTCGAAGGGATCGATCCGCTTGCAAGCGATGCACGGGTCACGCTGGCGAAGTTGATTGCCTTAGGTGAAGCGGGCCCGCCGCCCAAGGCGATCCCGGTGATGGAGGAACCGGAAATCCGGAACCTGATCGCGGGGGATGCGAAGTTGCGGGATCTGGCGCGCTCCAAGCGCTATGCGGACATCCTGCGGGATCCGCGCCTCGACCACGTGGTGGCGAATCCCGACCTGCGGAGGATGCTCGCCGACCTCGACCTCTGAGTCAGGGGTGGAAGGGCCAGATCAGCGGGATCAGCAGGCAGGAAACGATCCAGCAGATGATGTTCAGCGGGATGCCGACGCGCAGGAAGTCGGAGAATTTGAAACCGCCGGGGCCATAGACCATCATGTGGGTTTGGTAGCCCATCGGCAGCGCGAAGGCAGTGGTGGCGGCGACGGTGACGGCCATGACGAAAGGCCAATGGCTGACGCCAAGACTGTGCGCCAGGTTGACGACGATGGGCACCATCATCACGGCGGTGGCGTTGTTCGACAGGACTTCCGTAAGCAACAAAGTCAGCAGGTAAACCAACCAGAGCATCACCAGGGGCATCCAGACGGGCGCCACATACCCCTGCGCCAGTTGAACCATGCCTTCCGCGAGCCACTTGGCGGTGCCTGTCGATTGCATCGCCATCCCGAGGCCCAGCAAGCCGTAGAGCATCAGGAGCACCTGCCAATCGATGCTGGAGTATGCCTCGCGCGGCGTGACGATCTTCGACCAAAGCAGGATCAAAGCGCCGACCATCGCCGCATAGTGGATCGGGATGACCGGCAGCCAGGAGATGACACCTTTGCCGTCCTTGCCCGTGCCGAGGATGTCGGTCAGGGTGGCGACAAGTACCACCCCGATCAGGACGGCCCATGAGACCCATGCGTGATGAGGAGGCTTGTTCACCCCGTCCGAAGCGGCAGGCGAGTCCTCCGCAAGGTCAGTAAGGACGAAGTCCCGGGTCTCATCGAGCGCCGCAAGGTTGTTGATTGCAGTGATGACCAGCAGCGTGTCGCCGATCTCGAGAGGGATCTCGGCCAGGCGGTGGGTGATGTTCACGCCGTTGCGATGGACCGCGATGACGACGCTGTTGTAGCGCTGGCGGAAGTCGGATTTGGCGAGGGTGCGGCCGGCGAGCGAGGACTCGTCGCGAATGACGAGTTCGGTCACGACGCCATCGACGGTAGAGAGCAGGCTGGCCCCGATTTCGTTGCAAAGGTCCTCCGCCTTGCCGGTTTTACCGGTGCGTCCATGGAGGGCGACAAGGAAACGGTCGTTCTTCTCGACGGTCAGGGTGTTCAGGGAATGCATCTCCCGCGCGCCCTTGCGGCGGACTTCCATGATGTGGACGTTTTTGCCGCGGTCAAAAAGCGGCGTGTCCTTCAGGGGAAGACCGACCAAGGGGGAGTTTCCGCCGATGAGGATGTGATAGAGCGGCGTGGTGCGGTCCTTGATTTCAAGGCTGCCCGAAATGGTGGAGCGGGACGGAATGAGCTTCGGTCCGAAGATGGCGAGGTAGGCGATGCCGGCGATCGACAGCGGGATGCCAACCGGGGCGAGTTGGAACATCGTCATCGGCTCCATCTTCATGTCCTTCAAGGTGCCGTTCACCAGGAGGTTGGTGGAGGTGCCGATCAGGGTGCAGACGCCGCCGAGGATGGAGCAGTAGGAGAGCGGCATGAGAAGGCGCGACGGGGCCACGTCCCTCGATCGCGCGAATCCGAGCGCCACGGGCAGGAGGATGGCCACGATGGCGGTATTGTTCATCCAAGCGCTGAAGAAACAGGCCAGCACCGAGAAGCCGAGAATCGCCATCCGGATATTGCTGGGCAGGCGGTCGCGGAGAACCCGGCCAATGTGATCGACCGCGCCGGAGGCTTCCAGCGCGCCGCCGATCACGAAAAGGGCACCGATGGCAAGCGGGGCCTCATTCTTGAAGACATCGGTCATCCGGGCCGGATCGACCAAGCCGAGAGCCACCACGCCGCAGAGCACCGTGAGCGCGATCACGTCCGGTGCCGCCCACTCGCGGATGAAAGCGATGAGGGTCAGGGCGATGACCGCCAGGGTGAGGCCGATTTCCCAAGTCATGACAAGGTCTCCCCGTGCGGGGACAACGGCCCCGCCATGCACCGCGCGGGCGGTCTTGGCAAGCATCGCGCGAGCCATGCGGGGGCGAGATTCGGGGTTGGCCAAGCGCCCGAGGTGCTCCAAGCTGCGGCGCCCCGCGCTCCATTCTCCATGCCTTACCTCGTTACCATCGGTCTTGAAGTCCACTGCCAGGTCAAAACCCGCACGAAGATGTTCTGTGCCTGCGAGACGTCGTTCGGCGGGGAGCCGAACACCCGGACCTGCCCGGTCTGCCTGGGGCTGCCGGGGGCGCTGCCCGTGCTGAACCGCCATGCGATCGAGAAGACGCTGTTGGCGGGGCTGCTATTGGACTGCGGATCGCCCGAAATCTCCCGCTGGGACCGGAAGAGCTACTTCTACCCGGACATGCCGAAGAATTTCCAGACGACGCAGATGGATTTCCCGCTGTGCATCGGAGGGGAAGTGCCGCTCTACGACCACTGCTATCCGACGGACATGCGGAAGAACATCCCCCGCCCCGGCCAGCGGATCCGCTTGAACCGGATTCACCTGGAGGAGGACGTGGCAAAGTCGACACACCTTGGAACCTCGTCGCTGATCGATTTCAACCGGGCGGGAACGCCGCTGATGGAGATTGTGAGCGAGCCGGATATCGAGTCGGCGGAGGAGGCGACGGCTTACTTGCGCTCTCTTCAAATGATTTTGCAACAAGGCGGAATTTCGGATGCGGACATGGAGAAGGGACAGATGCGCGCCGATGTGAATATCTCGCTGCGGCGGAAGAAGGAAGATCCGCTGGGTGCCAAGATCGAACTGAAGAACCTTAATTCGATTTCGGCGGTGCGGCGGGCGATTGCTTATGAGACGCAGCGTCAGGCGGAAGAGCTGGACGCGGGGATTCCGCAGGTTCAGTCGACGCGCCGCTGGGACGACGACCGGGGCGAATCGACGCTGATGCGGACGAAGGAGGACGCGCACGATTACCGGTACTTCCCCTGCCCCGACCTGCTGCCGGTGGTGACCGCGCCGATCCTGGAGAAGGTGCGGCCGATGCTCACGGAGCGGCCGCACGAGCGGGCGGCGCGATACGAGGCGGAGTTCGGGGTGAGCGCCTACGATGCGTCGGTGCTGTCCTCGGACTTGCCGCTGGCGCACTATTTCGAGGCGCTCGCGGCGACGCCGGGACTGCCGGGGAAGAAGGCGGCGAACTTCCTCTTGAACACGTTGCTGGGAACGTTGAACGAGCGCTCGGTCGCGATCGCGGACTCCCCGCTTCCGGCGGAGAAGATCGGCGGATTGCTGACTCTGGTCGAAGGGGGGACGCTTGCGCTCAGCCAGGCGAAGGAGGTGCTGGCGGTGATGCTCGATGAGCCGGGGAAGGATCCGGCGGCGGTGGCCAAGGAACTGGGTTTCGAACCGGCGGATGCAGGGGAATTGGAAGCCCTGTGCGACCAGGTGATCGCTGCGAATCCCGACAAGGTGGCGGAGATCAAGGCAGGCAACGAGAAGCTGCTCAACTGGCTGACCGGGCAGGTGATGAAGGCCGCGCCGAACAAGCCGAATCCGAAGCAGGTGACGGATCTGCTGAAGGAGCGTTTGGCGTTATAGGATTCTCCACCCATGCTTCACCACGGCGATTGTCTCCAGGTTCTGCCGACGCTGCCGGAAGGGTCGGTGGACCTGGTCGTCACTTCCCCACCCTACAATCTGGGGATCAACTACCGGAGCTTCGACGATACGGCGGGGCGCGGGGAATTCCTCGAGTGGTGCAAGGCTTGGGCGGCGGAGGTGAAGCGGGTGCTGGCGGAGGATGGTTCGTTCTTTCTCAACGTCGGGGCGTCGCCGGTGAATCCGCTGCTGCCGCACCAGATCGTGCTGGCGTTCACGGAGGGGCCGGAGCCGCTGTTCGTGCTGCAGAATACCTTCCACTGGATCAAGTCGATCACGGTGGAGACGCGGGCCGGGGACCAACTCAGCGCGGGGCATTTCAAGCCGATCAATTCGAAGCGCTTCGTGAACGACTGTCATGAATACGTTTTTCATCTGACGAAGCGCGGAGACGTGCCGGTGGACCGGCGCGGTGCGGGGGTGCCGTATCAGGACAAGTCGAACATCGCCCGCTGGGGGCATACGGGAGGGGTGGACCGGCGCTGCCGGGGGAACACGTGGTTCATCCCCTACGACACGATCCAGTCCCGCGACAAGGAGCGGCCGCATCCGGCGAGTTTTCCGGTGGGGCTGGTCGAGCAGTGCATCCGGATCCATGGGAAAGGTGCGGAGACGAGACTGCTGGACCCGTTTCTGGGAATCGGCACCTCGGCCGTGGCGGCGGAGCGGATGGGAATCAAGGAGTTCACGGGAATCGAGCTGGATGACTATTATCTTTCCGTCGCCCGGGAGCGGCTGGCGAAGCTGCGGGAGCCCTCCGAGCGGGAACTCTTTTGAAAGAAGATGGCAATTTCTCGTTTGGAATTCCGTGCATCCCGCTTTTACCCTGCCCCGTGCCAGAGCCGGAGCAGGTAGAAATCGAGGAGTACACCAAGGTCGAGTCCATCTTCGTCCGCCATCGGAACGCCCTCCTGCTAAGGGCGAAATTCGCGCCGATTTACACCGACTACTACCTGCACCTGATGCAGCACGGCATCCGCCACAGCGCGGAACTCGACCAGATGCTGAAGGACTTCCTGGCCGGGCTCACGCTCCATCTGGTGGCGCGGCCCTGGGCCGAGACGATCGCCTGGACGGCGAATCTGCGGGCACCGCGGGTGAATGTTTTCGTGACGGGCGGCTCCCTGCAGGAATCGGTGACCGGGCGGCTTTTCACGGAGGACGTGCGCGAGCCCGACCGGAACTTCTTCTACTCGCAGGTCACCGCGAAACACCTTTCCGAGCCGCGGCTTTCCACGCTGGAGGTGGACGACCGGGATCCGCTGCTATGGGTCGAGCAGTTCTACGCGCAGTCCGAGCAGCGGCCCGCGCGGATGTTCCGCCACGAGGACGAGTTGTTTTCGCTGATCGTCGCACAACCCGATTGCGACGAGGAGTGGCTGGCCGGGCTCGACACGGAAGCGGCCGAGCGGATTCAGGATACCGAGGAGACGAACCTGCTGGAGACGCGGCGTTTCCGGTTCCATTGCGGGTGCGATCTCGGGAAGATCCTGCCGGTGTTGGGCTCGTGGCGCGAGCGGCCGGATGACCTCTTCGAAGACGCGGACGTCATCACCGTGCAGTGCCCGCGCTGCGCTGCGAGATACCGGGTGACGAGGGATATGATATGAGCCACGGACGATGCCCCGCTCCTTCCACCATCACGACTTCTCCGACATCCCGGCCCTGGTCGCGGAGAAGGAGGCCGCGGGGCTTCGGATTTCGCTGTGCATTCCGACGCTGAATGAGGAAGGCACGATCGCGCGGGTGGTATCGGTGTTGCGCGGTGAACTGTTAGACAAGCATGCGGTGCTGGACGAACTCGTGGTGATCGATTCCGGCTCGACGGATCGCACCCGTTCTCTAGCCGCGGAGGCCGGAGCCGAGGTGGTGCTCGCGGAGCATATCCTCCCCTTCCAAGGGCAACGCTCCGGCAAGGGCGAGAACCTGTGGAAGGCGGTCCATCATCTGACCGGCGATATTCTCTGCTTCGTGGACGGGGACATCGGAAACATCCACCCGAGATTCGTCTATGGCACGGTGGGACCGCTGATCCGGCATCCGGAGATCGACTACGTGAAGGGCTTCTACGAGCGCCCGCTGCTGGCGACGGAGGGAGTCGATCCACGCGGCGGCGGCCGGGTGACGGAGATCCTGGTGCGACCGCTGCTACAAAGGTTTTGCCCCGAGCTCGCCGGGCTGCATCAGCCGCTGGCCGGGGAGTATGCGGCGCGGCGGGAGCTTCTCGAGATTATCCCCTTCCCCACCGGCTACGGGGTCGAGACCGCGCACCTGTTGGATGTCCAACGGCTGCGCGGGATCGGCGCGATTGCCCAGACCGATCTGGACGAGCGGATCCACCGCAACCGCTCGCTGGCGCAGCTCGGGCGCATGTCGGGCGAAATTTTGGACGCCTTCTTCTCGCGCCTGCCTGTCCCCTCCGCCGCTACCGGCGAGAGGCCCCCGATGATTTCGCTGCCGGAGTATCGCGAACGCTTCCCTGCCGCGGCGGAGCGCGCTAGGAAGACGGCGTGACCCCTCCGGAGATCCGCGAACTTGTCGCCGAGGACATTCCCGCCGCCACCGGCTTGCTGGCGCATT
>CAMLOZ010000117.1 GCA_946481625.1 uncultured Haloferula sp.
ACCGCGGCGCGGACGATGTCCGCCACCGAGCGATGGAAGCCCAGATAGACCACCTCGATCCCCTTGCGGATCAGCTCCATGTTGATCGCCGTGATCGCGCTGTCGTGGCCGTCGCACAGCGGCACGGCGGTCAGCACGCGAACGGGGGACCCGGCCATGGGCTAACATAGCAGCAATGGCCGGGTGTCACAAACTTGTAAGGGCTCGCGGTTTGAAATATTGACTGAACGAATCATTCAGTCATTTTGTAGGCATGCCCGTCCTCAAGGCCGATATTTCCGGCAGGCGTCTCCGCGAACTTGCGGAGGCGGGACTGAGCGTCTTCTGCCGCCAGGGGTTCGAGCGCTCCCAGATGGCCGATGTCGCCAGGGCGATGGGCGTGGCCGTCGGTACCGTTTACCTCTACGTCGAGAGCAAGGAAGCCCTCTTCGATCTCGTGATCCGCCACGGGTCCGCCGAGGATCCTGCCTGGCTCGACTCCCTGGAGATCCCGGTCGCCACGCCCGCGCCCGGTGCCACCACGTCGTATCTGCGCGAGGTCTTCCACCGCACCGAGTGGCCCTGTCTTGTTGCCGCCTTGTCGAAGAAACGGGTCAAGGATCCGGCCGTGGAACTCGGCGGAGTGTTGCGCGAGCAGTACCATCTCATCCGCCGCCATCGTCGCGGCCTCCTCCTGCTCATGCGGTCGGCCCTGGAATTCCCGGGTCTCGCGGAAGTGTTTGTCCTGGGCCTGCGCGAGAAGCTCCTCGAACACCTCGTGCGCTACATCTCCCTCCGTGCGAAGTCCGGCCAGTTCCGATCTCCGGGAGATCTCCGCGCCACCGCCGCACTCATGGTGCAGGCCATCACCTGGGCGAACCTCCAGCGGCCCCTCGATCCGGGCCTTGCGGCGCTTGATGAAGAGATCGTCGAAAACTCGACCGTCGAGCTCCTCGTTCACTCCCTCATGCCATGAAGAAGTTCCTTCTGTTCTGTACCGTCATCGCCACCGCCCGCGCCGATTTCGCGCTGCGCGACGGTGACACCGTCGCTTTCCTCGGCGACAGCATCACCGCCGCCCGCGGCTACACCAAAATCGTCGAGCACTACACGCTGATGCGCTTTCCTGAACGCAAGGTGCGCTTCGTGAACGCCGGTCAAGGCGGCGATACTGCCAACGGTTGCCTCCAGAGACTCGACCGCGATGTCTTCGCGAAGGGTGCGACCGTGGTCACCGTCGCCTTCGGGATCAACGACATCGGCTGGGGCACCAAGGCTGATGACGAACACAAGAAGCTCTACCTCGACGGCATCCGCACCCTCATCGCGCGCTGCAAGGAGAAGAATGTCCGGCCGATCATCTGCTCCCCCGCCATCACCGCGGAAGAGCCCGACCAGGCGGAGAAGGGCTATCTGCAAAAGATGGCCGATGAAGGCCTGGCCCTCGCCAAGTCGCTTGGTGCGGAAACCATCGACCTCCAGCGCGGCATGCGCGAAGTGCAGCGCCGCGTCGTGGAGCACAACAGCAAGGCCAAGCCCGAAGACCAAGCGCGCTTGCACGTGAAGGATGGCATCCACCTCGACGACCTCGGCCAGGTGGCCATGGCCTACGCGATGCTCAAGGGACTGGGTGCTCCGCAAGACGTTTCCGCCGCCAAGATCGACGCCTCCCTTGTCAGGGCCCATGCCGAGAGCTGCACGGTCTCAGCGATCGAGGCCAAGGATGGCGGCATCTCCTTCACGCGACTCGATCAAGGCCTGCCGCTCAATCTCGGTCCCTTCACCGGCTTGCAGTACCGCTGGGTCACGATCCCGGACGGACTCAACCGCTATTGGCTGATCGTGAAGAACCTTCCTGCCGGGGATTACCAGATCACGGTCGATGGCCGGTCCTTGGGGAAGGAGAATGCCAGCACCCTCGACCGCGGCGTCAACATCGCCTCGAAAACGGGGGATGCTTGGCACCCCGGCGGTCCTTGGGACGCGCAGTCCTGCGTGGTTAAGGAACTCGTGGATGCCCGGGACAAGCTCAGCGAAGCAGGCCGACTTCAAGGCAACCTCCTCGGCGTGCAGGGAGATGCCGTGCCGAAAGAGATCTCCAGGCAGAACGATTTGCTCGTCGAACTGCAGCGCCAAGCCGCCAAGCCCCGCCCCTACCGCTTCACCATCACTCCGGTAAAGTAACCCGCGTGGCGGCACTCCGTTCGATGATTGGAGGAACAGTCATTGGCGATTTTTCAAAATGATCCATCTCGCCCCCGTCGTCCACGAACCCCGCCATTGGCTCATGGGGCCGGTCCACTATGTCCGGCAGGATCCCCTGAAGTGGATTCCCTGCTGGGCCGGGAAGCACGGCGATCTCTTCACCATCAAATCGCGCCTGGGTGCGGCCACCATCGTCGCCGATCCGGAACTCGCGCGGCAGGTGCTTGTGGACCGCTACCCGCATTACCTCGAGAAAAGCCGCTCCTATGCCGTCCTGCGCATCCTGATGGGAAACGGCCTCGTTACCAGTTCCGGCGAGTTCTGGCGCGGCCAGCGCAAGCTCACCCAGCCCGCCTTCCACCGCCGCCGTCTCGATGCCATTTTCGCGATGATGGTCGAGCGTTCCCGCCGCTTCGCCGGGCAACTGGCGGAAGCCCGCGAGCCGCTCGATGTCGCACCGCTTTTCTCCCGGCTCACCCTGGAAATCATCTCGCGGGCCATGTTCAGCGCGGATGTCGATGCCTCCGCGGGGGCCGTGGGCCGTCACATCGGCACGCTGAACGAAACCGCGCTGAAGATGCTCGCGCAGCCATGGCGCTTCTTTCTCCCGCGCAGTTTTCCCACGCCGTTCACGAAGACCGAATACCATGCCCGGGCATCGCTCGACGCCATCGTCCACGGCATCATCGAACGTCGCCGCAGGGGAGGGGAGGTCCACGACGACCTGCTCTCGATGTTTCTCTCCGCCTGCGATGAGGAGACCGGGCGCGGCATGAGCAACGCGCAGCTCCGCGACGAAGTCATGACGATGTTCGTGGCCGGCCATGAAACCACCGCGAATGCGATGTGCTGGGTGCTGCATCTGCTGGCGAACCATCCGGAGATCGAGTCGAAGCTGTTGGAAGAAATCCGCTCGGCCGGCGACGCCCTCGACACCGGCAACCTCGCCGCCTTCCCGTACACCCGGCGCGTGATCGAGGAATCGCTCCGCCTCTATCCCACCATCTGGTCGGTCGGCCGTTGCTGCGTGCAGGACGATGAACTCGGCGGCTACCACATCCGCCGTGGCACGAACATGATTATCCCGATTTTCCACTTCCACTGGAGCGAGCGCTGGTGGGACCAGCCGCAGAAGTTCGATCCCGACCGCTTCCTGCCCGAGCGGCGACCCGCGCCGGAGATCTACTTCCCTTTCGGGGCCGGTCCCCGCACATGCATCGGCAACCAGTTCGCCCTTCAGGAATTGGTCGTCATGACCGCCGTCTTCCTGAAAGAGCTGCGCTTCCGTCCGGTGCCCGGCTTCACCGTCGAGCCGGATCCGCTCATCACCTTGAGGCCGAAGCATGGGATGAAGCTGGGTGTGGAAAGACGCACGCCTTGATGTTCGGCCGCGAAAGGTGACGCTTCCTTCACCCGCCCTGACAATCGGGAATGTTAACTCGACGTTGCTCCCGGAATGTGGATGGTGCCGCCCATGATTCGCCGCTTCGCCCTTGGCGCTTTGGCTCTTCTCCTGATCCTGCCCGCCCGCGCGGACAAGGATCTGATCAAGGAGAGCCGGATCACCCCGTTGGAAGTCCGCCGCAAAAAGGACAAGGCCGCCGAGACCGCCGCGCAGGAGGGCTTCAGCCCGCTTCCGCGTGCGCCGCGGATCGTCGGGGGCAAGAATGCATCCCCCGGGGAATACCCATGGATGGCCGCCCTCGTCCGTGCGGACGAACCGGACAACTACGAAGGCCAGTTCTGCGGCGGGTCGCTGATTCATCCGCGCTGGATCCTCACGGCGTCCCACTGTGTGACGGGCACCAAGGCGGAGGATCTGGAAGTCGTGCTCGGGACCCATGATCTGGACAGTTCGTCGGGATTCCAGCGGATCGCGGTGGCGGAGATCATCATGGCACCCCGCTACAACGACTTCAACTTGGACTCGGATCTGGCGCTGCTGCGGCTTGCCGAGCCCGCCAATGCGACTCCGATCCAATTGATCGACGATGCGGCCTTGGCCGCGCCCGGGATCGAGGCGGTGCTTACTGGTTGGGGTGACCTCACGAACGGCGACCGCGATTATCCGAATCTTCTTCAGGAGGTGGAGCTTCCGCTTGTCGATTTCGCCGTCGCGAACGCCTCGCCTGCTTATGCCGGAACGCTTACGGAGAACATGCTTCCCGCCGGCTTCGAGGCAGGCGGCAAGGATGCGTGCTATGGCGATAGCGGCGGACCGCTGGTGGTCCCTTCACCCGTCGGAACCGGCTGGGCGCAAGCGGGTATCGTCAGTTTCGGTGCCGGCTGCGCGGAACCCGGCGTTTACGGGATCTATTCCAAGGTCTCGCAATTCCGCGGTTGGGTCCTCGGCCATGTCATGCCGAACTACGCTGCTTGGGAGATCGCCAACAGTCGCACCGGCGAACTCCGCGATCCGGATGGCAACGGCTTCACCAACTTCGAAGACTTCGCCCTGCCGGATCACGTTTTGAACAAGGAGGTGAGCGGTGGATTCGTCCGGTTCTCCTACCTCCGTCCGGAGAATGCGACCGAGGTGGATTACATCTTGGAAAACGCCCCGGGCGCGGCCGGGCCATGGACCGTCAAATCCCCGGCGTTCGTCTCGTCCGCTGGGGCAGGGCAGGGGTTGATACTCTGGACGGTCCAGCTTCCGGCGGCCCAGGACACCGGCGTCTTCCGCGTCCGGGCCGTCTTGTCGTCCAGCCTCGCGGCGGGGCCGCGTCCCCTCGAATTCCCCGGCGGAACCCATGGAACCATCGACGCCACCGATGCGGGTTTCTCGCGGGCTTACCGCCTTGAAGGCCTCGTCGCCGGGCTGCCCGTTTCCATCAGCCTGCGGTCCACCGATTTCGACGCCTCCCTCGCGCTCGAAAACGCCGCCACCGGTTCGGACCTCGGCGACTCATCTACCAACAACGCCGGAGGCCTCACCGGCACGGATGAAATCCTGACCTTCACCCCGGTCGGAACGACCAAGTATCAGGTTCGGGTCAGCGGCGGGCCGGGGGACTTCACCCTCGGCGTCTGGTCGCCGGGCAGCCTGGCGGGGCAGACGGTCCTCGCCGTCCCCTTCTCCCCGAAGCCCGCGACGCTCAAGGGGTCGCTCGCCGTGGGGGATGCCTATGATCCGCTCTTCCTCCCCGGCGGGGAGTATTTGAAGGATGACTTCGGTTTGGACTTTTCTGCGGTTCCCTCCGAAACCTTGGTCGAGATCGCCATGAATTCGAAGGCTGCCGGTCGCGCCGGGATCGACGATTTCCTCAGTCTGATCGATTCCGAGAGCGGCAAGCTCGTCGCCTTCAGCGACAACCGCTCGGGGAAGTCGAACAACTCCGTCCTCCGCTTCGCTCCCGTTCCTGGCAAGTCCTACCTTGTTCGCGCCACCTCCTCCCCGGAGAACGATACCGGCAGCTACAGCCTGCTGGGAAACATGCCCAAGATTACCCCGAAGACCCCCGTCGCCCCCTTGGCCGTTGGTGCCACCGTCTCCGGGAAGCTCTCCGCCGCAAGCGAACTGGATGAGACCCGCGGAACCGCCAAGCGCGACTATCTGCTCGCCCCCCTCGCCGCCGGCACCGAGGTCGGGATCACCATGGAGTCCACCCGCCTCGACACTTATATCTCCGTCCTCGATGCCTCCGACCTGAGCGTCGTGGTGGAAGGTGATGGCGGTGGCCCGGCCGGGGGAATCCACAACGCGCTCGCCACTTTCGTCACGGAGGCCGGTCGCCGCTATCTGGTGCGCGCGACCACCTATGAGCCCCGCGAGGCGGGCCCGTACTTCCTCAAGACGTCCACGACTCCTTGATTCTCATGGTCGATAGCCCCTATTTCATTCCTGCCCTGATCGGGGCGGTCCTGGTTTTCCAGTTCATCCTCCTGCTCCTGGTTCTCGGGCTCTCGGGGAAGATCAAGCGCCTGTCGCGGGCCGTTTCCCGCCCGGAGCCCCAGACTGCTCCGGAACTGGCCGAAAAGAAAGAGGCCACCGCAGATCAGAAGAAGTGGTTCGAGGTCTTCCTCGATGAAGACCCCGCCCGCCGGGAATTGCCGAAGAAGGATCAGTTCGCCGCGTTCCGCCGCTGGCGCGAGGAGCGCGGCCTGAACTGGAAGTAGCGCGACTTTCCAAAGTTGCGGGCTTCGCGTCCCCGCTCTCCCCTCCCGGCTCGGTTTTCACCTTTGGTCGCCCCTCTACCGGTGGATTGCTCCGCTTGGTTCCATCCGACCAGATCCCCCGCACGGAATTCCCGCAGCGCAAGACCTGCACCCGGAAATTTGGGTTCACCCCCGTTTTTCCGGTTGCCACTGGCTAGGGTGGTTTGCAGACTCCGCGCCCGCGCCGGGCCTACACTCCGGTTCGACCGCAAAAGAGCTTGTGAAAAATTTCACAAGCGACCAAAATTTCTCCGCCGAGCACTCCGACGCACCACCGTCATGGCCAATTTCTTCCCTCGCTGGACCAACTTTCTGCCGCTGAAAATCGCCATTTGTGCAGGTGCTTTGGCAGGGGGTGTGGTGTTGGCCTTCACCTACTACGGGACGCCGAAGACTCTTGCAGCGGGCTACCAGCCTTCGCAGCCGATCCCGTTTTCACACAAAATTCACGTGGATCAGCTCGGCCTCGACTGCCGTTACTGCCACTCCTTCGTGGACGTTTCCGGCACTTCGAACGTCCCGGGCAACAACACCTGCTGGAATTGCCACCAGCACGTGGCCAAGGATAGCCCGAAGCTCCAGCCGCTGCGCGACCGCATGGATCCCGCGCTGAAGAGCCCGCATTTCGGCAAGCCGATCGAGTGGGTCCGCATCCACAAGACCCCGGATTACGTTTACTTCAACCACTCCGCGCACGTGAACCGCGGGGTTTCCTGCCAGAGCTGCCACGGCCGCGTAGACCAGATGGAAGTGGTCTATCAGGAAAACAGCCTCTCGATGGGCTGGTGCCTCGATTGCCACCGGGCACCCGAGAAGCACGTCCGTCCGCTCGAGGAAGTCTACAATCTCAAGTACGACCCCGAGAAGTACATCGCCTCCAACCCGGAGCTGATGTCCAAGCTCGGCGTCAAGACCACCGAGGATCTCGGCAAGAAGCTTGTCGAACACTGGCAGATCAAGGCGCGCGAGACCTGCGCGACCTGCCACCATTGATCCCCGCCGTTTCCTTTCTTCCGTCCTTTTTTCGCATTCCCCGTCGTTCCATCGCCCATGAGCAAGCGCATCTGGCAACATCCCGAGGTCCCCGCCGGTGAAACCACCGTTTCGTGGCGCAGCCTCGGTCAGCTCGAGGACACCCCGGCCTTCCGTTCCTGGATGGAGCGCGAGTTCCCTCAGGGCGTCGCGGAAATGGTGAATGAAGAGGACGCCGAGACGTCCCGCCGTTCCTTCCTCAAGCTGATGGGTGCCTCCACGGCGCTCGCGGGCTTCGGCCTTGCCGCCTGTCGCCGCCCGGAAAGCTACATCGTCCCCTACAACAAGGCGCCGGAATGGGTGATCCCGGGCAAGGCGACCTATTATGCTTCCAGCATGCCGCGCTCCGGCGGGGCCACGCCGCTGGTGGTGACCACCTTCGAAGGCCGCCCGACCAAGGTCGCGCCGAACGCCCTCCACCCGGACATGACCGGGACGGATGCTTTCGTGCAGGCCTCGGTGCTCGACCTCTATTCGCCCTCGCGCTCGCGCAAGGTGCTGAACAAGGCCCGGGCTTCCAGCCGCGCCGAGTTCGAAAAGGTCCTCGCCGCCGTTGCCGCGGACAAGTCCGCGAAGATCGGTTTCGTCTTCGGCCACGATGACTCGCCGACCCGCTCGCGCCTGGTCAAGCAGCTCGCCGAGAAGTTCGCCGCCGCCAAATTCTACGCCTACGAGGCCCTCGAAGGCACCAAGGTTTTGGAAGACGGCGTCCGCCTCGTCGCCGACTATTCCAAGGCCGACCGCATCCTTTCGCTGGATAGCGATTTCCTCTGCCTCGATGGCCAGGGCTCGACCGTTCCCTTCTTCAACCGCCGCAAGCCGGAAGGCGCGGACTACTCGAAGAAGGCCGATCCCGCTTCGATGAACCGCCTCTACGTCGTCGAGAGCACCTACTCGATGACGGGCGGGATGGCCGACCACCGCCTCCGCGTCTCGCCGAGCATGCTGCTCCGCGTCGCCGCCCAGATCGGCCGCGCCTTCGGCGTGACCTCCGGCATCGAAGCGATCACGGATGAGAAGCATCTCAAGTGGATCAACGCGCTGGTCGCCGACCTCCAGGCTTCCGGTGCCAAGTCTCTCGTCCTCGCCGGTCCCCGCCAGCCGGAAGCCGTCCAGCTTCTCGCCCTCGCGATCAACCAGAAGCTCGGCAGCATCGGCGAAGGCAAACCGCTCAAGGCCGTCCGCACGGACGCCTCCGGCCTCGGCGACTTCGCTCAACTCGTGACCGACCTCGATGGCGGC
>CAMLOZ010000118.1 GCA_946481625.1 uncultured Haloferula sp.
GCACGATCGTGTCGCCCGAAATGCCCGGGATCGGCAGCTCGCTGGCGGGATAGACGTCGCTCACGAACACCTTGTCCGCCGCTTGCAGCACCTTTCCGAAATCGTCCGCCAGTGCCTGCGTCCGCGTGTAGCGGTGCGGCTGGAACAGCACCACCACCCTGCCCGGCTTCAACGAACGCGCCGTCTGCAGGGTCGCCGCCAGCTCGGTCGGATGATGACCGTAGTCGTCCACGATCCGCACCCGCGAGGAAAGGTACTTGGTCTCGAAGCGCCGCTTGGCTCCGGCGAAGGTATTCAGCGCCCGCGACACCAGGCGGAAGTCCGCGCCGAGCTGATCCGCCGTCGCGATCGCCGCCAGAGCGTTCAGCACGTTGTGGCGGCCCGGAATACCCAGTTCGACATCGCCGAGCATCTCGCCGTTCCGCACCACGGTGAAGGCCGTCGCGCCGCGCAGTTCGCGGATCTCCGCCGCGGTGTAGTCCGCGCCCGACCATCCGTAGCTCACCGGTTTCGACGACTTCGCCGTCACCTCCGTCGCCACCGGACACTCCTTGCAATAGACGACCGGGCCGGAAGTCTGGCTCACCAGCGTGGCGAAGACTTGCTTGATCTCCTCGAGATCCTTGTAGTGGTCGAGATGCTCGGCCTCGATATTGAGGATGATCGAGCAGGCCGGGTGATACAGCGCCAGCGTGCCGTCGCTCTCGTCCCCTTCCGCGACCATCCACTCGCCGTCTTCCGACCACCTGGCATTGGCTCCCAGCACCGGGATTTCCGCGCCCACGTAGTGGCTCGGCTGCAGCGCCGATTCCCGCAGAGCGTGGGCGACCATGGAGGAAGTGGTGGTCTTGCCGTGAGTCCCGGAAACGACGATCCCTTTCTTCGTGTGCAGGATCGCCGCGAGGCACTCGGCCCGACGGATCACGGGAATGCCCGCCGCGGTCGCCGCCGCATAGGCCGGATTCTCCGGACGGATCGCGGAGGAATACACCACCACGTCCGCACCGCTCACCGCCTCCGCCGTGTGCGGCGAGGAAAACACCAGCCCGAGCCGCTGCATGCGCTCGGTTTCATCCGAGGTCACCTTGTCCGAACCGCTGACGCGGTGGCCCATGCCGAGCAGCAGCAGGGCCAGCCCGCTCATGCCCGAGCCCGCCACCCCGATCAGGTGGATGCGCAGCGGTCGGTCGCGGTCGGTGAGATTCAAATCCTTCATTTCCGGGAAAGGGGCGCTTCGATGGCGTCGCAGACGCGTGCGGCGGCATCCGGCACGGCGAGCGAACGGGCCGCTTGTGCCATGCGGTCGCGGGTTTGCAAGTCGCTCATCAGCGTCGTCACGCGCGCGGCCAGCTTCGCGGCGTCCAGCGCCGGTTCGGGCTCCAAAAATGCGGCTCCGGCCTGCGAAAAGACCTCGGCGTTCCGCGTCTGGTGATCATCCGCCGCGAAGGGGAACGGCACCAGGATCGAAGGCAGACCGAGGAAGGAAAGCTCGGTCATGCTCGATGCGCCGGAACGAGACAGGACCGCATCCGCCACTGCATAGGCGGAAGGCATGTCGTCGCAGAATCCCACCACGCGGTAGTCCTCGCGCTTCCCGGCCTCTTCTTCCACCCGCTGCTGATCGCCCGGGCCGGCGATGTGCAGCACCTGCGTCCCCGGCGGGAAGCTGTCGAACGCTTGCGCCACCAAGGAATTCAAGCGCCGCGCCCCCTGGCTGCCGCCGGTGACCATCAGGGTCGGACGGGAGGGATCGAGCCCGAACTTCGCCGCGGCCTCGGCCCGCGAGGGCAAGGTCCGCATTTCCGCGCGCACCGGCGTGCCGGTGACCACCACCTCCCGGCCGCCGAAAAACGGCCGCGCTGCTTCCCAGCCGATGAAGACCTTGGTGCAAAACCTCGCCGTCAGCCGGTTCGCCTTCCCGGGCAGCGCGTTCGAATCATGGATGAAGGCCGGCAATCCCGCCTTTTTCGCCGCCCAGGCCGGCGGGAGGGAAGTGAAGCCGCCCATTCCCAAAACCGCGTCCGCCTTGAAATCCTTCAGGATGCCCCGGCAGCGACCCATGGTCCGCCATAGCCGCCACAGGAAGGGCAGCATCTTCGGCGAGAGGTTCGCCGGCTTGCCCATCGCGGGCACCGTTTCAAATTGATACTGGGTGTATTTCCGCCGTGCCTCCTGGTCGATTTTCTTCTCGGAGACCAGCAAAAGAACCCTCCCTCCGCGTGCCGTCCATTCCTCCGCCACGGCCAGCCCGGGGAACAGGTGCCCCCCCGTGCCGCCGCACGCGATCACCAAGGACGCATTGCCGCCTGTACGTTGCATATTCCGGTGTCCCGAGACCCCCAGCCCCTAGGCGTCGAGCGGCGACGACAAAGAATGCAACATTTCTTAAATATCAGGCAATCCGAAAACCGCCCCCCGGATCGAATCCTCGGTCACCCGGATCGCCGGCCCCGTCCCGAGCCCCCATCCCCCCGCACCTGCCGGAAAGCCCCGCTCAAGCTCTCCGGCCCCTAGGCGGATTTTGGGAACCATAGGGAAATATTCCATTGAACCAGCGAGCAATACGAGGAAATGCCTTCATCGCAAATAATTCACTCATCTTTACCAAATTCCCTCATCATTGATTCTCAATGCCTTGAATTCAGAAACTCTAAATAATCACCTTTCGCCGAAAAAGGGAACCATAACTCATACACGCGATGACGTGATCGGAAATATCTTGTCCCCCTCCGATTTCCGGTGTTGTATCGCGGCGTTCCCAGCGAACACCCCCGAGTCCAAAGCACCCCCCGGCGGAGGACGAAGGATCAAAAAGACGAACCGACCTAGGGAGCCCCCCCAAATCCCGAGGCCGGTTCGCCCGACAAGGCGGCTCGGTTCCCCCCCGAATGCGAGCCGGAAGATTTCCCCCGGTTAAGGGTGTGTGTTAGTGTGTGTTGGCAGCCGCCCGGCGGGTCATTCCCCCGATCCGCCGGGCGGACTGCCATAACGGGGAACCGCGAGGGTCCCGGCTCGCAGAAGCAGCCCTTGTAGCGCTCTTCTCCCTTCAGGTCACCTTAGGGCTTGAACACGAAACTCAGGTAGGTCGTCGCCGCCAGTTCCTCCACCCGCATGCGCCGGGGCTTGTCCTTCCCGGTCCAGCTTTCCAGGAACAGGAACTCCTTCCGCCCCGGATGATAGCCGACCACCACGGACGCATGCAGCGGGGCTTTCTCCCCCGGCCAACTCGCCCGCTCCGCGGAATCCGCCGGGTCCGGCAAGGTCGCGGTGGAATCCTCCGCAAACTCCCGCATGAACCGTGAATGCAACGCGTTCCGCTCCGGCGAATAGCGCCGCCAGACGATCACCGGAAACCCGCTCGATAGCGCCCGCGTCGCCGCTCCGGCATCGAACTTCGTCGAGCGGTCCAGCCCGAATCCCGCCTCCGCGGCCACCGTGTGGTAAGTCTTCACGAGATCCGATCCATCGGCCCGTCCCGTATTCTTGAACCCGCTGGCCACCGCAAGCCAGTCCTCGTCGAGGTGGAGGCCGAAGTGCCGCGCGGCCATGGCGAGCGAATTGAGCCCGCAGTAAGGCCGGTAGCCCTGCGGGATCGGCTGGAGATTCGGGATCAGGATGGTGCCGTCGCTCTCCTTTCGCACCTCCGCAGCGAGCTTCTCCAGCTTCCCGCGCGGCGGCAGCGCGGAGATCTCCGGATCGAGCCACTGGTCGGTCTCCCCTGCCCCCTTGTTGAGAATGTTCACTCGCAGCAAACGGTTTTCCCCTGCCAGCAGGCGGATCCGCAGGTCGCCCTTGTGCCACTCTTCCACCGGCACCTTCAGGCCACGGGTGCGGCCGATTGTTACGTCATCCGCCTTCCCTCCGCTGAGGCTGGAGATGGAACGACGCAAGTCGGCATGAGCTTCGGCATAGAGTTTCGTGAACTCCGCCTGTTTTTCCGCGAGGCGGGCGTCCACTTCCTTCCGCATTTCCCGCTGGCTCATGCCCTCGGGGAGCTTCTCGTCGAAATAGCCGAAGTAAGAGCCGGCATCGACAAACGTGGCCTCGAGCGAATCCAGCTTCCCCTCGCGGCGAATCGCCCGCAGCAGAACGAGATCGCGGCCGAAAAGCTTCGGCCGGGCCCGGAGGTAAGAAATCGTGGATGAGGCCACCCGCCCTTCGTCACTCCATTCGCCGGGAAGCGGGGTGGAGCCATCCCAAGTCCCCGCAGCCAGCATCCGGTCGGTCAGGTCCTGGCCGTTCAGCGGGCTATTCGCGCCGAACAAGTCCGCGCCGACCGAATTCGGGATTCCGAAGGCCGCTCCGGGAAGCAAGCAGGCGGCAAGGACGGGAAGAACCCTCTTCATGTCGGGATAGATACGGTGATTCCCCGGGAATGGAAGGCTGGAAAGGAGGTTTGCGCGCTCTCACAACGGGCGAACGCAACCCTTGCGGGCGCGACGACAAGGGGCTACACGCCCGGCATGCACGGATTTGCCTACCGGAATGGATCGCTGCACTGCGAGGACGTCGATCTCCAGGCCCTCGCCGAGGAGCACGGGACGCCGCTCTACGTTTATTCGGCGAACACCATCCGCGATCACTACCGGCGCCTCGATGCCGCCCTCGGCGAGATCGACCACGAGGTCGCCTACGCCGTGAAGGCGA
The DNA here is from genome assembly GCA_946481625.1 of uncultured Haloferula sp. The sequence continues at coordinate 4,648 of CAMLOZ010000118.1, forward strand.
ATTCCAATCTCTCCGTGCTGAAGCTGCTAGTGGCGGAAAACGCGGGCTTCGACATCGTCTCCGCCGGCGAACTCTTCCGCGTGATCCAAGCCGGCGGAAACCCCGCCAAGTGCACCTTCGCCGGGGTCGGCAAGACCCGTGCGGAAATCGAGTACGCGCTGAAGCAGGGGATCTATTCCTTCAATGTCGAGAGCGAGGAAGAGCTGCGCTACCTCAACGAGGTGGCCAGCGATCTCGGCGTGATCGCGCCCGCCGCCGTGCGCGTGAACCCGAACGTGGACGCGAAGACCCACAAGTACATCTCCACCGGCAAGTCGGAGAACAAGTTCGGCGTGGACTTCGACCTCATCACCGATCTCTACGCCCGCGCCGCCCGCGAACTCGCGCACGTGAAGCTGCGCGGCCTGCAGATGCACATCGGCTCCCAGCTCACCTCGGTGGCTCCTTTCATCGAGGCCGTCGAAAAGGTCGCCCCGCTGGCCATCCACCTGAAGACCACGCACGGGATCGAGTTCTGGTCGATCGGGGGCGGCATCGGCATCGTCTATCACGACTCGCTCGCTTCGGGCGATCCCGCCTGGTGGGCGGCGAAGGAAGAAGGCAAGCGGCCGCTGACCATCGCGGAATACGGCGAGGCACTCGTCCCGCGCCTGCAGCACCTCGGCCTCAAGATCCTGCTTGAACCGGGCCGCTACATCGTCGGCAATTCGGGCGTCCTGCTGACCCGCTGCCTCTACGAGAAGCACGGCAAGGCGAAGACCTTCAAGGTGGTCGATGCGGGGATGAACGATCTGATCCGTCCCGCCCTCTACGAAGGCCACCACGAGATCGAGCCGCTCAAGCAACCCGGCGGGGCCCGTCGCAAGGTGGATGTGGTCGGCCCCATCTGCGAGAGCGGCGACTTCTTCTGCCAGGACCGCGAACTCGCCGACTTCCAACCCGGCGAAGTGGTCGCCCTGATGAGCGCCGGTGCCTACGGCTTCACCATGGCTTCCAACTACAACTCGCGTCCCCTTCCCGCCGAAATCCTCGTCGACGGGAGTGTCGCGAAGGTCGTCCGGAAGCGCCAGACCCTCGAAGACCTCATCGCGGGAGAGCTGCCGTGAAGCGCCCCGGCAGGGCGGGGCGGCCCGCCGCGGCGTGACCGGCGGGTGGTAGAATCCCTTGCCGCTTGCCATCGGCGGGCGATCCGCTACACCCGGCGCGGCATGAAATTGACCACGCTTTCCGCCGCCGCTGTTGCCGGCCTGTTTCTCGGCTCCGTTTCCTGCGAGCGTCATTCCTGGGACGAGACGAAGGCGCTGCACGAAAAACATGGTGGCGGTCACGGCGGCCACGAGGAACACGCCAAGCACGACGACCACGCCGATCACAAGGGCGGCGAGCATCACGACGAGGCCCACGGCCCCGAGGGGGAGAAGGCTCACTAGGCTTTCCGCCTGTAACTGAGGAAGCACTCGCCGGTTTCCGGTCGGGGATCGAATTCCACGAGCTCGTATCCGCGCGAGGCGGGAAGGAATTCGCCCGGGATGCCGCTGAGAGTGGGCGCTTCGCGTCCGCCGAAAAGGGTGTGGCCGGCCCAAGTGAGGTGGATCTCGTCGATGGTGTCCAGCGCGGCGAGTTCGCGGGCAAGCTCCCCTCCCCCTTCGCAATGGATGTGCCGGATGCCGAGAGAGGCGAGGGTTTCGAGGAAGGAGGCGAGCGTGCCGCTGTGGCCGGTGGTGCCGGGGATGGCAGGTGCTGCGCCTTCGGTCACGAGCAAGTGGACCGCGCCGCCGGGGGTGTGGAAGAGCGGGTGCGCGGGATCGAATTTGCCGCTGCGGGAGACGACGCAGCGCAGCGGGTCGCCGGGGGCTTTCATCGTCATGCGGTCGGCCTCGAGCGTGCCGCGGCCGACCAGCAGGGCCTCGGCACCCTCGCGGAGTTTCAGGAGGCGGGCGTGGTCTTCCGGTGAGGTCCAGCCAGAGGGTTGTTTGGCCACGGAGGAGATCTTCCCGTCCGCGGAGATGGCGAAGTTGAGGGTGATGCGGGGACGGGTCATGGGGCCAGGGAGAGCTTGGCAGGAGATGCCGAACAAGGCGAGCCCGCTTCCCGTGAGGACAGCGGGCTCAAGCTGACAGCTTCCGGTAAAGCAAGACCACGAAGTAGATGCCGAGGCCCAAGGCGGCGATGAAGCCGAGGAGGAGTGTCCCCGGATACCGGAACGCGAGGTGCTCGAAGGTGCTGCCGGGCATCCCGGGCATGGCGGGCTCCTTCCAAGCATTCCAGAATTCCACGTGGGTATCCGGGTGCATGCCTTGGGCATAGCGTTCTTCCTGATAGGCGATCCATGCCTTGTCGCGCTTGTCGGCGGCGGCGCGGGCGTTCTTGTAGAAGCGCTCCACCGCCTCGGTGCCGTGGAAGCTTTCGGGATTGCCGAAGGGTGCCATCGCCTCGCGGACCTCTTCATCGGGGTGCAGTGAAGTCGCACCGGCATCGGTGAGTTCCTTCTGGCGGAGATAGGCGAGGTGGGCGAGCGAGGCGGCCCGCTGGCTGTGAAGGCAGAGCTGCAAGGCGCGGAAGGTGTCGATGCTCTGCCATGCGGCGCCCAATTGGATCAGGCCGGTGATGCCCTTGCGGGCCGCCTCCAGTTCCGGATCGGGTTTCGGCGGGTTGTTGCCGGGATTGAAAAACAAGTTGGCATCGAGGCTAAGGAAGCTCGCGTTCATTTGGTCGTCCGAGAATTTCCCGGTTTTGCCGAGCAACCACTGAATCAGCATGAGCTGGTACTTCTCACGGCCGAAGTGGGCGTCGGGGTTCAGCTTGAGAGCGGTGATGATGTAGCCTTCGGATGTCTTGAGATCGTCGAGATCGGCCGACCTAACAGATTCGTCCGTGATGATCCAGCGGATGAGATAAAAGGTGCCGATGTTCGAGAGGTAGCGGTAGCGGTCGTCGGAGGCGCCGCCGCCAGGCGTGGCGTCGAGCACCGCTTTCTTCTTCTGCATCCATGCGATGGCTTCGTCGTGGCGGCCGAGGCGGCTGCAGGCGACCCCGGCGTCGTCGTAGAGATCGAGGGATTGCGGACGGGCGGCGAGTTCGGCGGTGACACGTTCGAGGCGCATCTCGTAGTAGCGCGGCGGGTAGCGGTCGAACCAGCCGGTGATGGCACGGACGGTGTCGAGTTTGCCCTTCGCCTCCTCTTGCAGGGTGTCGCGGTCCCATAGGCAGGCGCTTGCCGGGAGGATGAGGAGGAGCAGGAAGGCGAGGATGCGGGCCATGATCCAGTGAAGCGCGGGAGGGGAATCGCCGCAAGGGCCCGGCTTTTAGGAAACGGTGAATTCAAGGTGAGCTTTCCGAGAAGATTCTAGCGGAAATTGACGGCGGAGTCCCCGGTTTGCCATGGTGGCGCCCGGTCCTTTCCCCCGGCCTGACTTATCCCGTGAATCGTCTTCTCCCCTACCTTCTCCTCATCGTTGCCTTGCTCGCAGCGCCGTTGCACGCCGCCACAAGTGCCGCGGAGCCCGGTACGTTCTGGGTGCAGCGGAGCCAGCCCACGGAGTTCCAGCATTTCTTTTCGATCTGCTCGAATGGCGAGGTCTTCGTGACCGCGGGCTATTCCCCGGCGATCAATGGCAACCAGTTCCTCTCCGTCTCGCGGGACGGGCGGAAGTGGACGATCGCCAAGCAGGCCGGCAATTCGTTCCTGACCGGGCTGGACTACGGGAACGGCCGCTTCGTCGCGGTGGGCTGGCGCGGGGAGATCCTGACTTCCACCAACGGGACGGACTGGACCCGCCCGGCGAGCCCGACGACGAAGGATCTGCTGGCGGTGACCTGCACCGGTACGGGCTGGGTGGCCTGCGGTGAGGAGGGTACCTTGATCCACTCGCAGGACGGGGTGACGTGGTCTGCGGTTTCCGCCGGCCTCACCTCGAGCGACTGGCTCTACCACCTCGGCGTGGCT
>CAMLOZ010000119.1 GCA_946481625.1 uncultured Haloferula sp.
AGGGCTGGCAGAAGTGGCTGGGCCTTGCCGCGAGGGAGAAGGGGTTCAATCCCGCGCTGGCTTTCGGCGATGGAACGCCGGCCTACTGGGCGGCGCTCCTCATGCGCTTCGTACGCGCCGTGGTGGTGGTGGCGCTGGTGGAGGAGATCTTCTGGCGCTCCTTCCTGATGCGCTTCGCCACGGATTGGGACGGCGACTACTGGAAGCGGCCGTTCGGTCAGGCTTCGTGGAAATCGTATGCGATCGTGACCGGCTTGTTCATGCTCGCGCACGGCCAGGTGGACTATGCCGGGGCCTTGGTTTACGGCTCGCTGACCTACCTACTCTGCATCTGGAGCAAGAACCTCGGTGCCTGCGTGATGATGCACGCGGTGGCGAATCTGCTGATGGGGCTATTCGCGGTGGGGTACGGGAAGTACGGGTTGTGGTAACCCGAATCCGTACTAGCCCGCGGTCGCCGCCTTCACCCGCTCCAGCACTTCCGCGTAGGCTTCCATGACGCCACCGAGGTCGCGGCGGAAGCGGTCCTTGTCCATCTTCTCGCCGGTCTTGAGGTCCCAGAGGCGGCAGCCGTCGGGGCTGATCTCGTCGGCGAGGACGATCGTCTTCGGGTCGGTCGCGAGACGGCCGAACTCCAGCTTGAAGTCGACGAGCTTGAGCCCGCACTCGGCGAAGAACTTGCCGAGGATCGAGTTCACCTTGAGCGCCGACTCGCGCAGGAAGGCGAGCTCGTCCGGCGTCGCCAGCTTGAGCTCGCGGATGTAGTCGTCGTTGATCAGGGGGTCGCCGAGTTCATCGCTCTTGATGCAGAATTCGATGATCGGTTGGGAAAAGGCGATGCCCTCTTCGAGGCCGGTGCGCTTGCAGAAGCTGCCGGCGGAGAGGTTGCGGATGATCACCTCCACCATCAGGATGTCCACCTTGCGGACCTCCACGTTGGTGTCGTCGATCTGGCGGACGAAGTGGGTCGGCACGCCTTCCTTCTCAAGGAAGCCGTAGATGAGGGTGCTGATGGCGTTGTTGAGCCGCCCCTTGTCCTCGAACTGCGCCTTCTTTTCGCCGTTGAAGGCGGTGGCGTCGTTCTTGAACTCCATGCGCAGCACGTTCGGGTCCGCGGTTGCCCAAAGTCGCTTCGCCTTTCCCTCGTAGAGCGGTTTCATGGGGGAGAGGTACGGAGGCCCCGCCCGGGGGTCAAGCGGGCGTCTTACTCGCCGCTCGAAAAGTCGGCGTTCGTGACAGTATTCTTGCCTCCCGCGTTGGAGGTCGAGCGGTTGGTGGCGTAGGAATCGTCCGGCAGCCCGCGTTCCAAGGCCAGGCCCGGCCCCAGATTCTTCTCCAGGATGTTGTTCTCGACGGTCACCCGGGCGGCGGCGAAGCGCACGGCGATGCCCCCGAGCAGATTCTCCCGGCACTGGTTGCCGTGAACCCGGCCCGAGCCCGCCGAGGAGACGACGATCCCGTATTCGCGGTTCGCGCGCAGGTCGCTGTTGGCGACGACGATGTTGTCTCCCGTGGTTTCGACCAGAATGCCGTTCGCGCTGTTGTCACGGGCAACGCAGCCGTGGATGGCTCCGGTACCGCCCTCCCAGAGGTCGAAGCCGTGGCCGAAATTCCCGTTCGACTCGCACTCGGTGAACTCGATCCGGCTGCCGGCCCCGCGCACCGCCACGCCGTCCCTGCCGTTGTTCTCGAAGAGGCAGCGCGTGGCCGCGACTTGCCCGGCTTCCATCACCTCGAGACCGTGTCCGGCGGAATCCGCGACGCGGCAGTCGTTCACGGTGAGTTCCGCACCGCGAATGAGCAGGACGGAAAACCGGTTGTCCCCGGCGTCGAACCCGCGGTGGCGGAAAGTGATGCCGCTGATCCGCGCGCCCGAGGCTTGGCGGCCGAAGGTTGCCGCCGTGCTGACCGGGGCCTCGGCCTCGATGATGGTCTTGTCCCGGCCCGCGCCCTCCAAGGTGATCGCCTTGTCCACCAACACCGGGCCCGCCCAGATGCCTTCCGCGACGACGATGCGGTCGCGGTCGCGGGCGGACGCGATCGCCTCCGTGAGAGTGGCGAAGTCTCCCGGCACCTGCAGCGTGCGGGTGTAGGAGGCCATCTTCTGGTAAAGGGTGTCGATCTCCGCATCACCCGGGGAAAGGGCGACCGCCTCCCGGAGCCATTCCAAGGCGTCGCGGTCGAAGCGGCCCTGGTCCCTCACCTTGGCAGCCGCGAAGAGTTCCTTCGCGCGCTGGCGGTCCTTCGCTTCCTTTTCCCGTCCCGCGCGGATCTCGCCGAGCATCCGCTTGCCCTCGGGATCGCCGGGGAAGGCATCGGTCAGTTCCTTCGCCTTGGTTTCGGCCTCATCCCAACGGCGCTTCTGGATCGCGGCAGCGGTGGCGGACGCCAAGGCCTCTCGCGCCTGGGTGCTGCGGGCCTGTTCGACCTTTTCGAGGAGATCCGCGATCTCCTTTTGCTTGGGATATTTTTCGAGGACCTTGCGAGCGGCATTGGCCGCATCCTCCAAGCGTCCGAGCTCGTAGGCGGCGATCGCCTCGCCGGACCAGTAGCCGACGAACTGCCGCTGCTCTTCCTCCATGCCGGCCTCGATGCTGCGGCGGCCGAGCAGGGCGGCCTTCGAGCCGGGGGCGAGTTCCTCGATCTCCTTGTAAACCGCGTCCGCCTCGGGCCATTGGCGGGCATCGATCATCTTCGCGCCCAAGCCCTCGAGGAAGGTGACGCGCTCGAGGACATGCAGGCGGCGGCCCTCTTCGTTCTTATGGTAGAGAAACCATCCGCCCACCGCGCTGAAGACGAGCAGGAAGAAGATGGCGGCACCCGCACCGCTGCGTTTGCGGGTGACTTTTTCCGGGCCTGCATCGGAGGGAAGCTCGCGGATCGGAGCTTCAGGCAGAGGAGCCGTCTTCGCGGCGGCGGGAACCGGAGTCTCCACCGCCGGTGCGGCTTCCGGAGCGAGCGGTGCCGTAGTCGATGCCAGGGCCGGAACGCCGGTTGCGGCGGCCATCCACTCCTGGCGCTTCTTCGCCTCCAAATTCCTGTCAGCCTCCTCGCGCAGGGCGGCAAGAGCGCGCTCGAACTGGATCAGGCCGTCCTGATAGCGCAAGGCAATGGTGTCGTTGGGCGCGGTGCGGACCAATTCGGCGATCCGGTTGCGCGCGGCCTCGAATTCTGCGAAGTGCGTGGTTGGATCCTCGTCCGCAGACAGTCCCAGCGTGCGCCGTGCTTCCTCCAAAGTCATGCCGCGACGCGTGTATCAGTCACGGCGCGCCGGGGGAAGGGGACATTGCGGAAATCGCCTAACAGTCAGATCATCCCGTGAAGCCTTGTACGATCGGCATCCGGCGGCCCATGCCGAACGCCTTCGAGGTGACGCGGAGGCCGGGCGCGGCCTGCTGGCGCTTCCATTCGTTCAGATCCACCCGGCGCTGGACCCAGCGGACCGTCGCCTCGTCGTAGCCATGGCCTACGATCTCCTCTGCTGAGAGATGGCGCTCCACGTATAGCTCCAGGATGCCATCGAGCACCTCGTAGGGCGGCAGCGTGTCCTGATCCTTCTGGTCCGGCCGCAGTTCCGCGCTCGGCGCCTTGTCGATGGTGTTCCAAGGGATGATCTCGCGCTCGCGGTTGATCCAGCGGGATAGCTCGTAAACGCGTGTTTTCGGGAGGTCCGAGATCACGGCGAGGCCGCCGCACATGTCGCCGTAGATCGTGCAATAGCCGACTGCCAGTTCGCTCTTGTTGCCGGTAGTGAGGAGCAGGTGGCCGAACTTGTTCGAGAGCGCCATGAGATAGAGGCCGCGGATGCGGGCCTGCATGTTTTCCTCGGTCACGTCCTCCTTCGCCCCTGCGAAGAGCGGGGCCATGGCGGTCTTCACGGAGGCGAAGGTCTCCGCGATCGGGACCGTATCGCAGCGGATCCCGAGGGTGCGGGCGAGGGCGACCGAATCGTCCACGCTGCCGCCGGAGGAGAAGGGGCTCGGCATGGTCAGGCCGTGGACGTTTTCCGGGCCGAGGGCTTCGGCGGCCAAGGCGGCGGTGAGGGCGGAATCGATCCCGCCGCTGAGGCCGAGGCAGACGCTCCGGAAGCCGCACTTGGTGACGTAATCCCGCAGCCCGAGCACGAGAGCGTCGTACATTTGACCGGCCGCCACGGGCTGGGGAAGGGGAGCTTCACCGCCGGGAAGCGCGCCGAGATCGACGGTATGGCAAGCTTCCTTGAAGCCGGGCATCTGCACGGCGATCCGCCCGTCCGGCGAGGCGACCAGCGAGTGGCCGTCGAAGACGAGTTGGTCGTTCGCTCCCACCGCGTTCGCATAGATCACGGGGATCCCGGCTTCCCGCGACAGCTCCGCCATCATCTCCCGGCGCATCTCGGCCTTGCCGAGGTGGAAGGGGGAAGCGGAGAGATTGAGGAGCAGGTCGATTCCCCGGGCGCTCAGTTCACGGACGGGATCGCGTTCATAGAGCGGACGGTGGAGATATTCTTCGGTCCAGATGTCCTCGCAGATCGTCACGCCGAGGCGGAGGCCGTTCCACTGGATCGGTTCGCAGGATTCACCGGGCTCGAAATAGCGGCGCTCGTCGAAGACATCGTAGGTGGGAAGCAGGGTCTTCCAGACCCGCGCACGGATCTCGCCCTGGTGAAGGAAGGCGGCGGCATTGCGGAAGGGTTTGCCGGGCTTGCCGCTCTGGTTGTGATCGACATAGCCTGCCAGCAGGGGGACTTCCTTGATCTCGCCGGCGAGGTAGTCGAGCGCCTGCAGGCACTTCGGCACGAACTGTGACTTGAAGACGAGGTCGCGCGGCGGATAGCCGACCAAGGAGAGTTCGGGCGTGATCACCAGATCCGCGCCGTCTTCCAGGCATTCGCGGTAAGCCTGCAGCAGCCGCTTCGCATTGCCCGGGAAGTCTCCGATCACTCCGTTGATTTGCGCAATGCCGACCTTCATCTGCTGCGAGGCAAGCATGCGCTTGGACCATTGGAAAAGCCCGAACTGATCGTGAAAGACGGACCCGGACGAATGGGGATGAGCAGGATGGGGGTGAAAAGTCGCGGAAAGGAAGGGGCGAAGCACAGCCTTGATCCCATCCATCCCATGTATCCCGATCCCATTTCCGGATCGACGGGTGATCTTGGAAATGAGAAAGGCGCGAATCGCAAGTCCCCCCGGAATCACAATTCGCGCCTTTTCTTGACCTGAGAAAAACCTTGGCAGGGTGACTGGCCGAAATCCCCCCGGATCGAGAACCAATCAAAAATCCTGCCGGTCTTTCGTCAGGTGGGCGATGGCACCGAAGCGCCGCCGCACGTGGATGAAGATGCCAAATAATCAGCCTTTGGAAAGAATTAAATTAGGTGAAAAATCGCCATTTGTTCCCAAAATCGGCCTTTTTCCGGGATTTTGCGGGGCTTCGTCTAACGGATCGGGGGGAACTCCAGAGTGAGGCCCTTCGCTTTCCAGAAACGGGCGATTGATCCTTGGATCCGGTCAGCTTCCAGCCCGGAGATCAGTTCGGTGTCGCCGGAGTCTCCCTCCAAAGCCTTGCGCAGGGAATCGAGCCGCGGCTGGCCGCCATGGAGGTGATAGTGGGCGAGGAGGAGTGCGGTGGCATAGGATTGGTAGCGGTCTTCCTGGGCCATGCCCTCGACGTAACGAAGCCAGCCGCGCCCGGTGAGACCGGCGATGTCTCTCACCGGGACGACGGGGATGCCGGGGTCGTCCGGGCTCAAGCGGCTGCGGAGGTGGTCGCGGACCGCCTTGTCCATATCCGCCAAGGAGAAACGCCCGCCCCCCTGATGCGCGCAGGCGAAGTATTCGGCGACACCCTCGATCAGCCAGTGGGGAAGCCGCGCGTTCACGCGGTGCATGCAGAGGTGAACGAGCTCGTGGACGAGAATGTCCTCGTCGTAGTGAGGTGGCAGAAGCTTTTGTTCGGGGCCCTTGGTGAAAAAGTCGCCCCGCAGCAGGACCTTCGCCTCATGGGAAACGTAGAAGCCGGCGCTGCCATGGAAGCCTCCGGCCCGCACGTAGTCCGCGGCGTCGGCATAAATGGAGATGCCGGACCGGCGTCCCTCGGGCGGGGCGAAAAGGGGCAGCGGGTGCGCCTTGAGCACGAGCGCGGTCGTGTCCGCCACTTGCGCGAGCTTGGCGAGGTCGTTCGGCCGGATCTCCAGATCGGAGTCGATCCGGAAGAACCGGGTGTGCCAGACCTTCCGGCCGCCTTCATCGGATTGGGCCTCCACCACCGCCGGCTGGGGTTCGATCCACCGGGGCATGGGATCGGCGGCGGCCGTGGCGACGAGCAGCAGGCAAAGAAGCAGGCGCATGAAGTGAGTGAGTGACCGGCGACCTTTGGATACACCGCTCTGCAGGAATCGGGAATCCGGAATTCCCGTTTGCCCTCGGGCTCAGCGCTGGTAACCACAGGACGTGGAACCGGAATGGCTTACGATCTTACGAACGCAGATCGAGGAGAGAAGCGACCCATGGGTATTGCTCGAAGGCCAGACGAGCGTCGAGGCCGCTCTGGCCGGTTGGTGGGAGGTGCCGGGGGTGCTGGTCGCGGAGGATCATCCTTGGGAGGCCCCGGTTTGGTCGGGCATGGAACTCTTGCGCAGGCAGCGGAACGAAATCGATGATCTGTCGGACGCCGGCTTGCATGGAGGCATTCTCGGAATCGCGAAGATCCCCGGAGAGACCGGCGATGTCGCCGCCTTTTTGAAAGGATTGCCTGCGGAGGTCCTTCTGGTCGTCTGCATCCGGGCGGGAGATCCGTCGACCACGGGCCGGATCATGCGCGGAGCCGATGCCTTCGACGCCGCGGGAGTGATCTTCGGCGCGGAAGGGGCCTCGCCCTTCGAACCGGAAACCATCCGCGAGGCCGGGGAATCGATTTTCAAACTGGCAGTCAGGATCGCCGACGGCGGCCTGATCCTGCGCTGCTTGCTGGCGGCCGGGTTCCAGCTGATCGGGCTTGAGGACGAGACGGGAGCGATCGATGCGGGAAAGCTTCCTATCCTTGCGTCGCGCAGGGCCCTGATCATCGGCGACGAGGTCGAGGGCTTGGGCAAGTTCTGGAAGTCCGCTTGCAACCTGCGCGTGCAGGGAGAGGTTGATTCCGTGCTGAGCCACATCGCGCTCTAACAACAACGCGGGGAGGTCCGCTCCCAAGAAAAAGCCCGCGCGCCGGGAGGCACGCGGGCTCGTGGGAATCGATGAACCCCGGGAATCAGAGCATGCCCGCGACGAGCTTCTCCAGCTTCACGATGTCGGCGGCGAAGGCGCGGATGCCTTGGGCGGTCTTCTCGGTGGCCATGGCGTCCTCGTTGAGGGCGAAGCGGAAAGACTTCTCGTCGAAGCTGACCTTCTCCAGATCGGCCTGGGCGGATGCTTCCGGAGAGAGACGGCGCTCGATCGGATCGCTCGAGGCTTGCAATTCGCCGAGCAAGCCGGGGCTGATGGTGAGCAGGTCGCAGCCGGCAAGCGCGAGGATCTCGCCCTTGTTGCGGAAGGAGGCGCCCATCACCTCGGTCTTGTAGCCGAACTTCTTGTAGTAGGTGTAGATCTGCTTCACCGAGATCACGCCGGGGTCTTCGTCACCTTCGAAGGTCTTGCCGGTCGAGGCCTTGTACCAGTCGAGGATGCGGCCGACGAAGGGCGAGATGAGCTGCACGCCGGCTTCGGCGCAGGCGACGGCCTGGGCGAAGGAGAAGAGGAGCGTGAGGTTGCAGTGGATGCCTTCCTTTTCGAGGATTTCGGCAGCCTTGATGCCTTCCCAGGTGGAGGCGATCTTGATGAGGATGCGGTCTTTCGAAATGCCTTCCTTCTCGTATTCGGAGATCAGGTGGTGGGCCTTGGCGACGGTGCCTTCGGTGTCGAAGGAGAGGCGGGCGTCGACTTCGGTCGAAACGCGGCCCGGCACGATCTTGAGGATCTCAAGGCCGAAGAGGATGAGGATGCGGTCGAGCACGGAATCGATCAGCGCCTGGCCCGAGAGGGAGGAACCCTTGTGCTCGGCCACGGCCTTCTCGACGAGGTGCTTGTAAGCCGGTTTTTCGGAAGCCTGGAGGATGAGCGACGGATTCGTGGTCGCGTCCTGAGGCTGGTAGGCCTTCATCGACTCGAAATCGCCTGTGTCGGCGACGACGGTGGTGAACTGCTTGAGTTGGTCGAGTTGCGTGGCGCTCATGGCGGGGGCGGGGTAGGCCGGAACGGGGCCGCTGGCGAGGGTAAAAAGTGTCCGCAGCGGGGAATCATACCGAGGTGGCGGATTCGTCAAAAGCCTCTCATGAGGGGGACAAGCGCCCCTCATTCCAGCCGCTTGCCGCTCGCGGGATCGATGACGATGGGCCAGCCGTCGTAGGGCTTGTTGTCTGGTGCCGCTTTCGAAGGCGAGGCCCAGTAGGGCCAGTTCTCGATCCTTACCCGGCCGCTCGAGGGTTCCCAGGTGGTGATCGTGTAGCCGGGAGCGCGGTCGAAGAGGCGGGCGGGTTCGCGGGGGCTGTCCTGCGGGTTGGCCACGGCGTGGATGGTCATGGCATTGCCGAACCCGTCCTCGAACTCGCCGGTCCATTTCG
>CAMLOZ010000120.1 GCA_946481625.1 uncultured Haloferula sp.
GCCGGTGCGGGTGATGTTCCAGATTTCCGTTTCGGGGAGGTCTTCGAGGTCGCGCCAGAAGCGGCCGCTGGGGATGCCGCCGATGCGGAGGATCTTCCCGGGAGGGCGCTCGCGGAGCATGCGGTCGGGATCGGGCAGGCAGAGTTCGCCGAGGGCCTCGCGCAGGCCGCTGGTGGCCTCCACGGCGACGGGTGCGCCGAGATCGATGCAGAAGTGGAAGACGTGTTCCTGATCCTCCGGCTCCAGGTCGCCGACCATGACGACAAGGCCGCGGAAGAGGTCCTCGCGAAGCCAGAGGGAGAGTTCCGCGACGGAGAAATTCAGCGGGCGGATCGAGTGGGCCGGAGACTCGGACGGGGGAGCCCACTCGCCGGGTTGGAATTCTTCCTCAAGCTCGACGTTCCAATGCCATGGAGCGCGCTGGGTCCAGGCTGAAAGCTCGCCGCTGCCTGCGTGCTCGCCGAAGATGCCGGGCTGGGTGATCGCCTGGGGTGCGCCGGTGCCGCGGAAGCGCTCCGGGCGATCGGCGGTGAGGGCGAGGAGCGGGCGGCCCTGGTAGTAAGCCTCGACCACGGCGGGGAGGAGCTCGGCGACCGCGGTGCCGCTGGTGGTGACGACGGCGCAGGGCTCGCCGGTGGCCATGGTGCGGCCGAGGGCGAAGAAGCCGGCGCTGCGTTCCTCGAAGTGGCGCCAGATGCGGGCGATGCCGGCGGCTTCGGCACGGGCGAGGACTTCGACGAGGGCGGCATTCCGGGCGCCGGCACAGATCACGAACTCGCGGATGCCGTGGAGTAGGCAGGTATCGATGGTGGTGCAGGCGGAGTCCCAGGTGGTCACGCGGCGGAGTTTGGGAGCTTAACCGCGGATGAACAGGATGAACGCGGATGAACGCGGATGAACCACCCGACTTGGGTCAAGATTTTGGACCAAGCAGCGGTGTCTTCAGGCAAGGTGAAATCCGGTTCCCGAAGTCGTGAGGTTGCGGGGGAATTGGGTTTTTACCGCGAAAGGTCGCGAAACAGACGCGAAATCTGAAAGGCAGGAAGAGAGGAACCACCGAATACACGGAAGATGGTTTCGGTACCAGGATGGATGGGATAGATAGGATTTGAGGCGGGTGAGAGAACGAAAGGGCTGTATCGATCATTCTCCCGCGGTCAGGCGGGAAAGACCCACCACCTTTTTTACCGCGGTTCCATCATCGGGAGGTGGGGACCATTTGCCGCCGCGGAGCATGAAGGCGTTGCGCTGGAGCATGGCAAGGCGCCGGAGGGGAGGCAGCTTGCTCAAGCTTCCTCCCACTTTTTTTTCAGCGGCTCGCGGAATGGATCGCTCACGTCCCCGATGGTAGGGCAAATGTGGCGGTAACGCACCCGGAAAAGTCCGGGGCCGAGGAGCGAGCCTTCCATCATTACCCCCACTTTGTAATTCGCGGGGGATGGGTAGCGTGTTAGGAGAAAAGGCGAACCCGCAGAATATCATGCCACTCGACGCTAAAACCCTCTGGCTCCTGGTAGGGGTCGTGCTGATCATGGCGGAATTTTTCGCCCCGGGGGTGATCATCGTGTTTTTCGGGGTCGGCGCGATTATCACGGCGATCACGACTTGGGCTGGCTTGACCCCGGAGGTGGGGTCCCAGGCTGCGGTATTCGCGACGACTTCCGTGGTCCTGCTCTTCGGCCTGCGGCGGTATGTGAAGCAGTGGTTCGTGGGAACTTCGACTCATCTGGACGGTGGCGACGACGATTTCACCGGGCGCGAGGCGCGGGTGGTGATCTCGCTGCCGGGTCACGGCGGTGATGGACAGGTCGAGATCAAGGGCGCGAACTGGAAAGCCCGGAGCGAGGTCGCGATTCCGGCCGGTTCCACGGTGATCATCGAGCGCCGCGAAGGCCTCACCTTCCACGTCCGCCCCCGCCTCTGAGATTCCCCAACATTGATCTATGAAAGCCATCCTCGGATTCACGCTCCTCGCCCAGAACAGCGGCAATTTCGGTGTCGCCCTGATCATCGCCCTGGTGGCGGTGGTCGTGGTCGCGCTGATCAAAACCGCCCGGATCGTGCCGCAGCGGCAGGCGCATATCGTCGAGCGCCTGGGGAAATACCACAAGACGCTGGAGGCTGGCTTTCACATCCTGATCCCTTTCATCGACCGGGTGGCCTACAAGCACTCGTTGAAGGAAGTGGCGATGGACGTGCCGCCGCAGTTTTGCATTACCAAGGATAACATCGCGATCGAGATCGACGGCTTGCTCTACATGCAGGTGCTGGATGCAAAGCTCGCCTCGTACGGCATCGATAACTACTACTACGCGGCTTCGCAGCTCGCACAGACGACGCTGCGCTCGGAGATCGGCAAGCTGGAGCTGGACCGCACCTTCGAGGAGCGGGACACGATCAACGCGCAGGTGATTGCCGCGCTGGACAAGGCTTCCGAGCCCTGGGGTCTGAAGATCACGCGCTACGAGATCGCGAACATCAAGCCGCCGCAATCCGTGCAGGACGCGTTGGAAAAGCAGATGCGCGCGGAGCGCGAACGCCGCGCCACCATCGCCCTTTCCGAAGGCCAGCGCGAGGCACAGATCAACGTGGCCGAAGGGCAGAAGCAAGAGGTCATCAAGCAATCCGAGGCGAAGAAGCTGAGCCAGATCAACGAGGCCGAGGGCAAGGCCCGCGAGATCGAGTTGCTGGCGAACGCGACGGCGGAAGGGATCATCCGGATCGCGCAGGCGACCCAGCAACCGGGCGGCAAGGACGCGGTGAATTTGCGGATCGCGGAGCAGTACATCATCCAGTTCGGCAATCTCGCGAAGGAGACGAACACGCTGATCCTGCCGCAGAACCTGAGCGACATCGGCGGGGCGGTGGCGGGGCTCTCGAAGATCCTGGACGTGGCGAAGCAGGGAGGCTCGCAGGGCATCGTGCCGCCGCCGTTGCGATGAAGTTCCAAGTGAGAAGTTCCAAGTGCCAATGAAGAAGGGGGCGTGAAACACGCCCCCTTTCTCTTTCTTCCAATTGCCTTTCCTTGGAACTTGGAACTTCTCACTTGGGAACTTCCCGGAGGGAGAAAGCGGCCGCTCTCCTGTAAGCCGGATTCTGTCTCCCCCCGCCTTTGCGGAGGTGGATGATCATTTCTCTCCCCGCTTGCGCGGGAGCCCGCTTGCGCGGACTGCGACTAATACCCGGAGATACGACGGGCGGGCAGCCCTTCCCCTGTTCTGTCTTGCACCACGCGAGGTTTGCCGTGCCGCGCCGGTTACCCGGACACGCGGTGGGCTCTTACCCCACCCTTTCACCCTTACCTGTGCCCTTGCGGGCCATCGGCGGTATGCTCTCTGCTGCACTGTCTGTCCGGGAGCCTTGACGCTCCCGTCCCCCTTTTTCAAGAGGCGCGTTGCCCTGCGGTGTCCGGACTTTCCTCGACCTTGCAAGCAAGGCCGCGATCACCCGGAGAGCGGCGGGGCCAGCCTACGGCTGGAAGTTCCAAGTGAAAAGGTCCAAGTTCCAAGGAGAGGCAGGACGACGCGCAGATCACCGGCGTTTTCCGAAATAGCGGCGGGACACGGACCACAGGGCCCAAAGGCTCATCGCGCCATAAAGGCCCGCGATTGCCGAAAGGGCGATCCCTTCCGCAAGATCCACGGATTTCGCTCCACCCACAATGATCTCGCGGAGGAAGCTTCCGACGACCCACAAGGCTCCGGCAGCGGTGGGGCCGAAGTAGAGCCAGACGCCCCAAAAGATGATCGGCTTGGTTCGCGGATGGACCGCCGTGGCATGCGACGGGCCCTTGGCCGTACCCATTTCCCAAGGTGCCGTGGATGAGAACGAATCCAAGGGTGCCCCACATTCAGCGCAGCGGGAGGCCCCCGGCTCATTGGGATGGCCACAACGGATGCAAATCATACGCCCGGGAGTGATGTCGTCCCTATCCAAGACCCCGAGGCAAACATTCCTACGGGGTGATCACAACCCGATTCCGCCGACCGGCTTCAACCGATCCAGAAGCAATCCACGAAGAACCATACGATCATCACGATCCCGATCGCGAGCTTCATGCCCATGCCGGCGACGGTGCCGACGACGGAGCCGACTCCGGAGACGGCGGCGGGTTTGAGCTCCTGTTTCGCGAAGAGCTTCTCGAAGGCAAAGGCTCCGATCAGGGGACCGGCGATGAGTCCGACGGGGAAGAAGAACATGCCGACGATGCCGCCCAGCAGGGCGCCCCAGGCCCCCCATTTGGTCCCGCCGAACCACTTCGTGCCCGCGGCACCGGCGGCAAATTCGAAGATCTGCGAGACGGTAAGGAGCACGGTGAGGATCACAAAGGTCCACCATTCCATCCCGGATTGCTCCCGCCCGAGCATGAGCCGGTGGGCGATGGCAGCAAAGAGCAGGATCAGGTGGCCGGGCAGGATCGGGATGATGCAGCCGACCAGTCCGGCGACCAGCAAACAGGACGTGATGAGCCAGGCGACGCCGGTGCCAACACCGTGCCAGCCCCCCCATTGGGTGACCGTTTGCCAAGCTGAATCCCACATCGCGCGGGAGGGTAGCCGGGATTTCGGACCGGTCGAGGGCGATTCGGAGCCGCCGCAGTTGTCCTACAGACCTCGTTTACGCATCTGAAAACGGGGGTCGAACGGTCCATCTGCGCAGCCCGCACTAAAGAACTAGGTAAAAGGGGAGCTTGCTAAACCGGTTTTACTTTTGGCGTATGGACGGCGTCCATCCGCGGTGGGGACAGGGCTTGTCATAACCCGTCACTTTGCCACCCTCGCCGTAAACCCGATCCGCCACTCCGACGTAACCAAGCACTCATGCGCCCGTATCTCGCACCGATCGTCCTCGCCGCCGCCGCTCTCCCGTCCCATGCCGCGCAGTGGTATGAGGAAATGCAAATCGGCCCGGCATGGAGCAATTCATTCGCCGGGACCTTCGATGGCCAGGAGCAGATCGCCGCGGTGAAGGGCGTCTTGCTGGATCTGGGTGACGGCACCCGCGCGTTGTTCGACACCGAAACGCTGCGGATCGTGAGCGTTTACAAGGGCGGCGTCCACTGGGGCGGCACGCCTTGGACCGGTGCCCACGGGCAACTGGTGAAGATCGCCAACGAGAAGGACCTCCTCTTCAACACGATTCCCGGCCCCGGCTGGGCGAACGAGAGCGGCTCCTTCGAGGACAAGCGGACGCAGATGTCCTTCACGGTTTACACGGCGGACCGCAAGGCCAGCCAGGTGACCGCCGCCTGCGGCAACATCCCGCAGGCCAAATACAAAGGCTTCTACCGCTCCGGCGCGCGGATCGTCTTCGAATATCTGGTGAACGACACCCGCGTGCTCGAAACGCTGGAGTCCGGGCCGGACGGCCTGACCCGCTACTTCGAGGTGGGCGCGCACGAAAAGCCGCTGGCGCTGCTCGTGGCGGATGACACCGCTTTCAAGGTCGAAGGCGCGGGGGCGAAGTCCGAGGGCGGGCTTTCCGTGGCGGCCGCCGGCACGGGCGTGACGCTCGGCACGGCGGCGGACAAGAACACCCGCCTGGTGGCCACGCTGGCGCCCGCCGGCGGTGCGACGACCTTCACGGTTTCCTATTCCCGCGGCGAGGCGAAGCCGGTGGCCCCGCTCTCCCCGATCGGTCTCACCAAGGGCGGCGAAGGGCTTTGGAAGGGCACGGTCACCACCGCCGGAAGCACCAGCAGCGACACGAAGGCGCCGTGGGTCACCGACACGCTGACCCTGCCGGAGAATAACCCGTGGAAGGCGAACATCCGCTTCGGGGGCTTCGACTTCATCGACGAGGATTCCGCCGCGCTTTCCGCATGGAACGGAGACGTGTGGATCGTGAAGGGGATCGAGGGCGATCTCTCCAAGCTGGAATGGAAGCGCTACGCCGCCGGTCTTTTCGAACCGCTCGGCGTGAAAGTCGTGGACGGCGAGATCTACGTCCATGGCCGCGACCAGATCACGAAGCTGCACGACTTGAACAAGGACGGCGAGGCCGACCGCTTCGAGTGCTTCTTCAACGGCGTGGCAGTTTCGCCGAACTTCCATGAGTTCGCCTTCGACTTGCAGACGGATAGCGACGGCAACTTCTATTTCTCGAAGGCCGCGCCGGTGCGTCCGGGCGGCCGGGGCTTCGACACCATCTTCCCTCACCACGGTACGGTGATGCGTTTGTCGAAGGACGGCAGCAGCTTCGAAGTGATCGCGACCGGCCTGCGTGCGCCCGGCGGCGTGGGTGTCGGCCCGAACGGGGAGATCACCACCGGCGAGAACGAAGGCACCTGGCAGCCTTGCTGCAAGATCAACTACATCACCGCCGCAGAGCGTCCCGCGTTCTTCGGCACCGAGCCGAGCCGCCAGACCCTCAAGGACGCTCCCTACACCGAGCCGCTCTGCTACCTGCCGATGGACGTCGATAATTCCGGCGGTTCGCAGGTGTGGGTGCCGCAAGGGGTCAAGTGGGGCTTGAAGCCCGGCGAGCTCATCCACCTTTCCTACGGCCAGTCCTCGCTCTACCGCGTGCTGAACGCCACGGCGGAAGGCACGCTGCAAGGCGGTGTCGTGAGGATTCCGGTCAACCTCGGCTCTTCCGCGATGCGCGCCCGCTTCCACAAGGACGGCTCGCTCTTCGTGGCCGGCTTCCGCGGCTGGCAGACGAATGCCGCGAGCGAGTGCGCCTTCCAGCGCATCCGCTACACCGGCGCGCCGGTCACGATCCCGGACAAGCTCGAGATCACCGAGAAAGGCGTGCGGATCCACTTTGAGACCAAGCTCGACGAGGAACTGGCGACCGATCCGGAAAGCTACTCCGCCTCCCGCTGGAACTACGTCCGCGGCCCGCAGTACGGCTCCGGCGAGTTCTCCGTGGACAAGCCCGATGCCGAGGCCGAGAAGATCGCGCTCGAGAAAGAGTCCAAGGAGCACCACACGCGGGACACCGTGGAGATCAGCGCCGCCCGCCTCTTGGACGACGGCCAGACCGTGGAACTCGATCTTGCCGGCCACAAGCCCTCCATGCAGCTCAAGGTATCCTGGGATCTGGAGAGCACCGGCGGCGAGGTCCTGAAGGGCGATCTGCACGCCACCGTGCGCAAGATGGGCAAGTAATCGTCCGGCCCGTCCTCAACTTCCGAAAGCGCCTGACAAACAGGCTGCTCGCATCCAAACTACGTACCCGCATGAAGCCGATCCTCCTTGCCCGGTTTGCCTTGCCCCTGTCGCTCCTCACCGGCGCGGCGCGGGCGGAACTCGCCGCGACCTTCGAGTCCGGCGGTGCCAAAGACACCCGTACCGATCGCTTGCCCGCCTTGCTGGTGAATGCCGGCGAGGCTCCGACGCCCTTCCTGCCCGCGGGGGAGTTCGGCGTGACCTGGACCGGCAAGCTGGTGCTGGATGAGCGGCTGCGTTTGGAGTTCTCTTTCGAAGGCGAGGGCAAGGCGACGCTCACGATCGACGGCAAGGAAGTGCATGCCGAGGAGGGCGCGCTCGGAGCGACGGCTTCGAAGAGCACGCGGCTTAACAAGGGCGAACACGAGGTGAGCATCGCCTACAAATCGAAGCCGGACGGCTCGGGCCGCTTCCGCTTGTTCTGGAAAGAAGCCTCGTTCCCGAAGCAGAGCGTGCCGCCGACGGCGTTCGCGAAAGTGGAAGACCCGCTGGATCCGGTGCGGAAGGGACGCTTGCTCTTCGCGGAGAACCATTGCTCCAAGTGCCACTTCGACCTGGAAGGCACGCTGGGTGCGACGCCCATGTTCCAGCTTCAAGAGCAAGGCCCGATCCTCGCCCAGTCGGGAGGCCGCCTGAATGAAGAATGGATCGCGCGCTGGATTTCCGATCCCTCGGCGCTGCGTCCCGACACGCGGATGCCGGCGCTGGTCGATGCCTCGACCGACGAGGGCAAGCAGCATGCGGCCGATCTCGCGGCCTACCTGATGACCTTCAAGGCGGAAACGCCCGCCGCACCGGACAAGGCCCTGGCGCAAAAGGGAGGCGAGCATTTTCACCGGCTCGGATGTGCCGCCTGCCACACGGGACCGCAGGCGGTACCAAGCGGGGAAGACGCGAAGGGCCGTGTGCCGTTGTACAACGTGGCGGCGAAGTTCCAGCCCGGCGCTCTGGTCGGTTTCCTGAAGAACCCGCAGATGCTTTATGCACACATCGGGATGCCGAATTTCGCGCTGAGCGACGAGGAGGCGAATTCGATCGCGGCCTATGTCCTCGACGCCTCCTCGAAGGTGGAGCAGAAGCCCTCCGGTCTGCCGAAGGGCAATGCCGAGAAGGGTGCGGCCCTGGCTGCCGCCCTGAACTGCGGAAGCTGCCACGCGGGTCTGCCGATGAACCCGATGGCCGCGCCGTCGCTCGCGAAGACCTTCGAGGTCGACTGGGCGGCGAAGGGTTGCGTGTCCGGCAAGCACGGAGGGAAGGTGCCCAAGCTCGCGCTGGACGACGAGGAGCGCGCGGCCCTTGTGGCCTTCTCGAAGAAGGGTGCCGCCCCCCTCTCCCGCCACGT
>CAMLOZ010000121.1 GCA_946481625.1 uncultured Haloferula sp.
TCGAGTTCCTCCAGTTCGGCACTGGTTGCCTTCGCTCTGAACTCTTCGACGTGGTCATCACCGAAGACCGGAAAAATATCATTCCAAGCCATTTATGTCCTCAGGTAAGCGTGATTGATCTGGAAAGGAAGCAAATTACTGTTGGATTTGCACCGTTTCGCCCGGCTGGATGGTGATGGATTCTCCGTCATCCCCCTTGATCGTCACCGGCTGATTGCTGGTGTTGGTGGCCGTGTTGTTGGTGCCATTGATGGTCAAAGGCCCGACACTCGACGGCTTGGCGCCGCTGCCGCCCCAGTAACCCCTGACCTTCGCGCCACCGTATTCCACCTCGAAGCCGCCTTGCGTCTGGCAACTGGTGAGGATGGAGGTGGAGGAGAAGGCGAATGTGGTTGCGACCGCCGAATAGGCGCTCCTTTTCAGGAAGACCCGCCGGGATGGAGTGGAGAACTCGTCTGAATTCATGGTGGGAGTGGGATGGTTCGATTTTTGAGTAAACTTGACCAATGACTTCTGGATCAAGCACCGTGGCTGTTAGCCCAACACCCCATCGGCTGGCAACAAATATACTCGACAAAATTGTCATAACTCATCGTTCGCGTGTAATGTTGTCTCTCACGTCTCCCTGAGACACGCATCTTCCATCTCCAACAACCAATCTCAACCTGTTGATTTTTAGCTTTATACGCACCTTGGCGCCAGGGATTCGCAAGGATTCCATGATGGTCCGAGGGGGCAAAATCAGACACGACACGATGCGGGGAAGTTCCTACTGGGGACAACATCTCTTTCCTTTCCACCGCATCTCTCCAGACCATCACATGAATGCACGATCCCGTGGAAACGATGCGTTTCCAAGTCATCGGGCGGTCTCGTTCGGTGGACGATATGCAGTTGGAAAAGGATTCTTCAATTTCGAGCTTTCCTTACCTGTTCTGCTCTTCGCCGCCGCATCAAAGACCGGACCTCCGCCGCACGACGACACCGCGGTCCGAAAGAAGCCCCGCCGAGGCGAAGATTCCGGGCAGGAACAATTGCTCTTGGCCCTTTCTTCTCCGGATTGCTAAGGCACTGTCGCGGGACTTGCCGGACCGCCGCCTCCCCACTGCCGGAGGCGCACCGGGAACCCGCCGCAGATGATCACCACCTACGACCACATCGTCATCGGCTTCTACCTGATCTTCATGATCGTGATCGGGCTGGGCTTCCGGAAGATGAGCAAGGACACCTCCGACTACTTCCGGGCCGGCGGTGCCATGCCCTGGTGGCTGACGGGAGCCTCCGCGTGGATCGTCAGCTTCAGTGCCTGGACCTTCACGGGAGCCGCAGGGAAGGTCTACGAAACCGGGACGCTGGTGCTGGTGGTCTTCTATGCCACCATCGTGGGGCTGATCTTCGCGATGAAGTGGACCTGCCTCCGCTTCCGCCGCATGCGCGTGATCACCTGGATGGAAGCGGTGCGGATCCGCTTCGGCCCCTTCAACGAGCAATTCTACACCTGGATCAAGCTGCCCTTGCTTCTGCTCTTCTCCGGTGTCGCCCTGAATGCCGTCGGCGTCTTCATGTCCTCCGTCTTTCAAGTCGAAATGGAAGTGATCCTGGCCGTGCTGGGGCTGGTGGTGACCTTGGCAGCCTTCTCGGGCGGGTCATGGGCCGTGCTTGCCAGCGACTTCGTCCAGGCCTTCCTCATCATGACGATCACCCTTTGCACCGCCGTCATGGTGCTTGCCATGCCGGAGATCGGCGGCCTCGGGGGGCTGATCGAGAAGGTGCCGCGGGCGCATTTCCACTGGGGGGATCTCGCCCGGCCCCAGTTGATCGTCCTCTGGTGCCTCGGCACGCTGTGGCTGAAATTCTCCGACGAGAACAGCATGGAGCGCTCCACCATCTACCTCATGAGCCGCAGCGATGCCGACGCCCGCAAGATGGTGCTCGTCCCGATGCTCGGCATGCTGATCGGCCCGCTGCTCTGGTTCATCCCGTCCATGGCGGCCACCGTCCTGCACCCCGACCTCGCCGCGGAGTATCCCGCGCTCAAGCAACCGCAGGAGGCCGCGTTCATTTCGGTGGCGATGGACGTGATGCCGCAAGGTCTGCTCGGCTTGCTGCTCTCCGCCATGCTCGGTGCCACCGTCAGCAGCATGGATTCCGGACTCAACAAGAGCGTCGGCATCGCCATCCGCAGCTTCTACAAGCCGCTGCTCCGCCCGCATGCCTCGGAAAGACATCTGCTCGTCGCGGGGAAGATCTGCACCCTGCTCTTCGGCACGATCATCATCTTCTGCGCGCTCGAGATCCATCGCATCCGCGAGACGAACCTCTTCGACTTCGTGAACCAACTCGCCGCTTACCTGCTCACGCCGCTGGCCCTGCCGCTGATCTACGGTCTCTTCTACAAGCGCACCCCGGGCTGGTCCGCCTGGAGCACCGCGCTGGTGGCCGCCGCCGCCGCCTGGGTGATCGGGAGGTTCTGCACGCCGGAATGGTTCCAGCAGCTCGCCGGCTGGGAGCAGCCCCTCAATGCCGACGAGCGGACCTACCTCAAGCTGGCCCTCACCACCCTGGGCGGCACCTTCGTGGTCGGCTCCGCCTGGTTCTTCTTCACCGGCTTCTTCTACGAGGACGCCCCCCTGGAAGAAAAACAGCGGATCGAGAACTTCTTCCACGATCTCGGCACGCCGATGGAGAAGCAGGGCACGCCGGACGTCCGCGCCACGGTTTACCGTTTGTTAGGCACCCTTTGCCTCGTTTACGGGATCTTCATCGTGGCCCTCATGGCCATTCCCAATCCGCTTTCCGGCCGCCTGGCCTTCCTCTTCGCCGGCGGCACCTTCTGCACCGCGGGTGCGCTGCTACGGCGCGCGGCGAGACCACCGATTCCCGTGGAACGATGATCGCCCCTGCCGTTTACCGGTGGCGGATGCCGGACAATGGCGCGTCCATGGGAGAACAGCCTCACCCCTCCCGCCGGTCCGGCAGGCTGGTGCCGTCCACCCAGCTTCCTTCCACGAGGATCTGGCGGAAGATCTTCGGAATGCCGCGCGAGCCATCGTTGATCTCCGAATTCAGCAGCAGGAAAGCCGCGCGGCCGATCTCCTCCGGGTGCTGGTCCATCCCGCTGTCCGCCCCGCCGTCGAGGATGCTCGTCACCGCCACCGGGATATCCTCCGGCACGCGGTAGCCGGATCCGCGCAGCAGGATTTTCTGCTCCACCGTGCTGAGCAGGGCATCCGGCTTCATTTCTTCCATCCATTCGCGGAAGCGCGTGACCAGTTCTTCGGTCACCGGTTCCTCGATGCAGAAGATGGGCAGCGACTCGGCATCCTGGAGCAACTCGCGCGCACTCAGGAAGCCTGCGGTGAAATGAGGACCGCGCGGGTCGAGATCGGTCCGGAAGGTGATCAAGCCGATCCGGCGGTACCCCCGCTCCCGCATCTTGCACACGGCGATGAAGGTGTTCGTGAGTTGGTCGGCGGTCACGAGATGCGCGGGCGGGAATTTCAGCGAGCGGCCGAAGCGCACCAGGGAGTAATCCTCCCACGGGAAGTCCTGCCATGCGGGCTGTACCGGGCCGTGGGGCGGAAGGAGGATGCCGCGGATGTTCCGGGCTTGGAAGATCTGGTGCAGCCGGTGCAGCGGCATCTGCTTGTCGAGGCGGAACTCTTCCAAGCGGTAGCCGAACTTCGCCGCACACTCGCTCGCTCCTTTCCAGTAGAGATCGAATTCCTTGTAGCCGCGCAATTCGTCCGGCTTCACCCACGCGTTGATCCAGGCGACCGCCGAATGGATGCCGGATACCGACTTGCTGTTCCGGTAAGCCGCCAGCGCGTTGAGCATCGGGTCCGGCCGGTAGCCGAGCTCCGCGGCGGTCTGCTTGACCTTCTCCCGCATCGCCGCGGACACCCGCGGGCTGTTGCGCAATGCCATCGAAACGGTGACATGGCTCACACCCAGTCGTGGGGCGATCTCGCGCTTGCTGATGCGGGGCGGGGTGGGCTCGGGGTCCATTCCAGTGGTCAGGCAATAGCCTGATTCCATTCGATGGGGGCGAACGCCAAAGGTGTCAATCTACCAATGTAGATAGGCGGGTTCATTGCGAAACCATGACAGGAGAGATCATTTCCCGACCTCCCGCGGGTTGTCGGTGTGAATGTCACCGCGGGCTTCACTGTCCGACCTTTCTTGGGGGCATCGGCGTGCTGATGCTGCTGCGCAGGCGGCGATGACGAGGCTTTCCTATGGGCAAAGGGGCCGCCTTGGAGTCGGGTTCTCCGGGGCGGCCCTCCGTCTGTCCGGTTGACGGGATTCGGGCTGTGGAATGACGGATTTTCCAAGGAAACCAACAAAGCAGGTGTGACGGGAAATTCCGCAGGCAATCTCCTGCCGATACCCGCCGTGGCCACGCCCGCTTGCCTTTCCCATGACTCCCCCCGCTGCCGCACTATCCTCCACCGGGGAGTCGATGCGTCGTGCCCTCGACCTTTGCATTGCCAAGACGCGCACGAACATCCAGGCGCTCGCCGACCGTCCCGCGGCCTGGGCGCTCGCCGTGAACGGCCGCTACCCGGAATGGAAGGAAGGCTTCATGGATATCGGCAACTGGACCTCGTCCTTCTTCACCGGCATGGCCTTGCTCGCCTGGCGGGAAACCGGGGACGAGCATTTCCTCCACCAGGCCGTCCGCCTGGAGCCCTGCTATCAGGCGAAGCTGCAGGAGCATGCCGCGGACACAATGCACGACCTCGGCTTCCTCTACTCGCTCTACGCGGTCGCCCTCCACAAGCTAACCGGCGAATCCCGCTACCGCGAACTGGGTCTCCATGCCGCGCGCTTGCTCGCCGGACGTTTCATTCCGCAGGGAAACTACATCCGCGCATGGGGCCGCATGGACCGCCCGGACTGCGACTACGCCGGCCTGGCGATCATCGACTCGATGATGAACCTCCCGCTGCTATACTGGGCGGCGGCCCAGACCGGCGACCCGTTCCATGCCGATATCGCCGTGCGCCATAGCGAAACCACGCTCCTCCATTTCGTCCGCCCGGACGGCTCCCTCTACCACTCCTATCGCTTCGAGCCGGAAAGCGGCGCGCCGCGCGGAGGCGATAACTACTGCGGACGTAGTATCGAGAGCCAGTGGGCCCGCGGTGCTGCATGGGCCACCTACGGCTTCGCCCTCGGCCACCGTTACACGGGAGACCGCCGCTACCTGGACACGGCCCTCCGCCTCGCCCGCAACTTCATCTCCCAGCTCGACAGCGACGCGATCCCCTTCTGGGACTTCCGCCTCGATGACGAGGCACCCCGCATCCGCGACTCCTCGGCCGCGGCCGTCGCGGTCTGTGCCTTCCAGGAACTCGAGGCCCTCGGCTTCTCCGAACTCCCCCTCAGCGCCGCCAAATACGCCCTGCTCGCCCGCCTCTGTTCGGACACCTATCTGGACGCCGACCGCGCGGTCCACGGCATCCTCAGGTATGGCGAGGTCGGCGACGGCAGGGGAGGGGCGAAAAGCGCGTACACGAGCTGGGGAGACTACTTCCTCATGGAGGCGCTGACCCGCGAGATCGGGAAAGGAGCCTCCTGGTGGTAAGGAGAGCGTTTCAGGGCTTGCCGGGAAAGGCGGGCTTCAAGGATTGGGCAGCATCGAAGGCCTCCGGCGTGTCGAGCGGCACCCCGGGGTCGAGCTGGTCCTTGAGGCACGTGTCGAGCGCTGCCGCGAGGCGCGCCTTGGTTTCCGCATGAGCCGGATCGGCCGCGAGGTTCGTCATTTCGAAGGGGTCCTTCGCCGTGTGATAAAGCTCCTCCGCCGGGCGATGGAGGAAGCGCTCGACCAGCCGCAGGTGACGCGGGTTTTCCGTGGCGGTGAAAATCCACGAGCCCCAGTAGGGATTGTGCTCGGTGCGGCCCATCAGGTGCTTTTCGATGTAGGTGCTCCCCGGCGAGAGGTTGCGGATATAGCGCCACTCGCCATCACCGATCGAGCGGATCGGATACGGCGGCCCCTCGGGATAGTTGTTGTGCATGCCGTAGGCGAACTCGCGGTGGCTGTCCTTTTCACCGCGCAGCACGGCGGCGAAGCTGGTGCCATCGAAAACCCTGGGGTCGGGCTTGCCGCCGGCGAGCTCGATGAAAGTCGGCAGCACGTCCGCGTACTGGACCAGCGCGGGCGTGCGGCGGCCCGCCGGCACCACCCCGGGCCAGCGGGCGACGATCGAGGTATGCAGGCCGCTGTCCCAGTTCGTCCACTTGCAGCCCGGAAACTGTGCGCCTTGCTCGCTGGAGAAAAGTACCAGCGTGTCCTTCGCGATACCCTCCTTGTCGAGCAAAGCAAGCAGCTCGCCGACCTGGCCGTCCATGTACGTGATCTCGGCAAGGTAGCGGGAGAAGCTCTGCCGCGTCAGCGGCGTGTCCGCAAGATAGGGCGGCAGCTTCAGCGACTTTGGCGGATAGGCGGAAACATCGCCCATCACCCATGGCGCATGGGGCTCGGTGAGGGCAACCACCAGGCAAAACGGCTGCGCGGGATCCCGGGTCACGAACTCCCTGACACCCGCCAGATCATGCGGGCGGGTGGGTTCGCGGACGCAGTTGTCGTCGAAGCCGGGCACCTCCTCGAAGGGATACGCCTTTGCAGGTTTGATGTGGGTTTTGCCCGTGATGCCGACTCGGTAACCGAGCGCCCCGAGGAAATGCGGAATGCTGCGCGTCCCGGGCCGGCTCGTCGCCTGATTCCACGCACAGCCGTTCCGCAGCGGCAGGCGGCCGGTGTAAAACTCGGAGCGGCACGGCGAGCACATCGCCATGCCCAGGTAGGCCCGCTCGAAGACGGTGCCCTGCCGTGCCAGCGCATCCAGGTGCGGCGTGCGGGCGTTCGCGCCGCCATGGAAGGACAGGTCGCTGTAGGTGCAGTCGTCGGCGAGGATGACGAGCAGGCTCGGCTTTTCCGCCGCACGCAGCGGCGATATCAGCAGGAGTGCGGCGAGCAGGATACGGGATTTCACGGCTTGTTCTTGGGTTCGGGTTCTTCCCTGCGGAGAGTCACGGGCGCGCTTCGGCCGAGCTTTCCCACGGGAATCGGATTCCCGCGAGAATCGTCCGGGTCAGCCACGATGTGAGGATCGCGGATCCAGCCCCGCTTGATGAAGAGCGCGCGGTCATGGCTCGCCAGCCCGGCCTCGATCACCGGCTGCAATGGACCGGGCGCGGCGGAGGGATACTCCCCCTCGGAAATGCGCGGCGCGGCCTCATCCGCGAAGATCGGACCCGGCGCGAACAAGACCGTGGCGGAAAGAACGAGGATCACGGAAGCCCGACAAGACATGCACAGGAGTTTTGCCAATCGGGAAGATGTGGCATGGATCCCGCGACTTGCCCGCGAAAATCACCCCGCATCCGCCGTGGAGGGACGAAATGCCGCCCGTCGGCACCGCGGACCCCTTGACCGCCGTCCTTACACCGCGGCCGCCTCCACGAACCGCGGACGCGGCACCCGCCGGGGAAGGCTGCTGCCATCCGTCCAAGTGCCTTTCACCAGCACATCCTGCCGGATCGTCAGCAGCCCGCGGACATTGCTGTTGATCAGGGACACGAGCATCTGGACTCCCACCCGGCCCACTTCCGAGGGGTTTTGGTGGATTCCCGCATCGATCGGGCAATCGAGAATGCCCAGCGCCGCCAGGCCGACATCTTCGGGAACCCGGAAGCCTAGACCGGCGAGCATGTCCGGCACCCCGGGGATATCCGTGAGAATCGCATCCGGGCATTGGTCGGCCATCCAGCGTCCCAAGGCCTTCAATTGAACGTCCGGGCTCTCGCCTTCCTTCAGCAGCAGGGGTTTCAGCCGTTCGGTCGGACCAAATTCCTGCTGGCCCCAGAGATAGCCGGCTCCGAACAGGCGGGCCTGACACCGGATCCCGACAAACCCGACCCGACGGTAGCCTTTGGCCCTCATCGCCTGCGTCGCCATCATGGCATTGCCCGCTTGGTCGCTCGAAACAGAGAACGCCGCCAGATCCCGTGGCAGCCGGGGAATCCGGAGCTGTACCAGCGAATAGTCGCTCCAGTCGAAATCCTCCCACCCCGCCGGTAGCGGCCCCGGCGGCACGATGATGCCGTTCACGTTGCGGGCCTGCAGGACCTTCCCGAGTTTCCGCAAGGGGAGATCCTCGTTCACCACGAACTCGTCGAGACGATATCCCGCCGCCAGGGCGGCACGGGACGCCCCCTCCCAATAGCAGTCGAACTCCCGGTAACGGCGCAACATCCCCGGATCGGGCCAGCCATTCAACCAAGCCAACGATGCCTGAACCGGCCGAACCTTCGACGACTGCCGCAGATGGGCCAGCGCGGCTCCGGAAGGATTGGGCTGGTAGCCCATCGCGGTCGCCACCTTGAGGACCCGCTCCCGGGTCGGCTGCGTGATCGAGATGTCCCCGCGCAGGGCCATCGAGACCGT
>CAMLOZ010000122.1 GCA_946481625.1 uncultured Haloferula sp.
GACCCCGGGCAATCGGGCAGAGCTCGCCCTCCAACAGGATTCTCTTTCCGGCGGCAGCTCCGGCCGGAAGCGAAGGACAATCCAGCAGAAGCGTGTCGGATTCATCCTGCAACGCCACCAGACGCCGGTCGCTTGAAATGGCACACACTGTTCCTTCCAGCCGGAAGCTCGCATTCGCCCGACCGCTTCCCGCCACCGCGAGCCGGATCTCCGCGAGCGAGATCAATCGGGGCGCAGCATCCGGCCCCTCTTCCGCCCTGGCGAGGTCCATCCCGCTCCCAAACAGCATGCACACCGCGGCGAATCCCGCGCACGCGCCGCGACTGGAGGGAAAAAACGAAAAGGCAGCCATCTCGGGTTCGGATCGGGCACCGCATCCTGCGGCGGGCCGTGAACAGCAGCATACACGGCCCGCCGAAGAAAAGAAATCCATCCGCCCGCGGGCAAGGCAGGGGCTCCGGCGGGCCGATTTCTACCGCCTCGGGTAGTGGCCTCACGCGATGGAATACGCATAGGGTGTCAATGCTATCCCCGGATTCCTCATTAACCCCAACCCACCGGGAGTAGCACAAACCCAACCGGACGCCAGGATTCCGCCTTTCCGGAGCCCGGCACCACCGACCCGTAACGACAATGAATGAAACCCATGCCAACCCATGGCCCGGCAACCGGCGCATCGCCGCGACGCTCGGCCTGATCCTCCCTCTCTGTGCCGGATCCTCGTCCGGAACGGACTTCCCCATCGGCGTGAATTTCTCCGAAAACGCCGCCTACCTGCTGGGCGCGACGGAGACCGCCGGTGCCCCCGGATTCGAACACACGAACTGGAACAACCGCGGACGCTGGGGGGACGCCGGAATCCTCAACGACAACACCGGCACCGCCACCGCCGTGACCTTGAAGTGGGACTCCACCAACCTCTGGCAGAACGACGCCAACGAGGCCCTCGGTGGAAACCACAAGCTGATGAAGGGCTACCTCGATTCCAACGGCACGGCCATCACCGCTCCCTTCGACGGCGTCTTCGGCAACAGCGACGACAAGCCGATCATGCTTCTGACCGGCATGAACGCCTGGATGACCGCCAAGGGACTCACCTCCTACAGCGTGGTGATCTATACCGATGGCGATGACAACAGCGGCAACCGCGCCGCGAGGATCTGGCTCGCCACGGCGGACACCGCCAATCCCGTCAACGGCGATCCCGGCCTCGGCCCCGATCTCACCAGCCGGGTGGAGGTCATCGACAACTCGAACTGGGGAGCCAACCCCGTCTTCACGCGCGTGACCGGCACCTCCGGCACGGGCAACTATGTCGTCTTCAGCGGACAAACGGCGGACGCATTCTACATCCGGGTCGATGAAGCGGGCAGCGCGCCTTTCCGCGCCCCGGTCAACGCCATCCAGATTGTCGGCACCGATCAGACGCTGGTCACCGACAGCGACGGCGACGGCCTGCCCGACACATGGGAAAGCAACTTCGGCCTCGACCCGGACGACGACGGCAGCACCGATCCCGACAACGGTGCCGCGGGCGATCCGGACGGCGACAACCGGACCAACAGTCAGGAATACAACGGCGGGACCAACAGCACCAACCCCAGCAATCCCGATACCGATGCCGACGGGCTGGACGACGGCGGGGAAGCCACCGCAGGCACCGACCCCCACGACACCGATTCCGACAACGACCTGCTGCCGGACGGTTGGGAGGTCGACCATGCCCTCGACCCGCTGGACGACGGCAGCGTGAACGTGGACAACGGCCCCGACGGCGATCCCGACAGCGACATGCTGGTCAACGCGCTCGAATACGAACTCGGCGCCGACCCGAATGACGGAGACTCCGACGACGATACCCTCAGCGACGGGGTAGAGAACGCCAACGGCTTCTGGGGCGGTGACATCGCCACCGGCACCGATCCCACCAAGCCGGAC
Source organism: uncultured Haloferula sp. (assembly GCA_946481625.1). The sequence continues at coordinate 1,939 of CAMLOZ010000122.1, forward strand.
AGCGATGCCGACGGACTGACGGATTCGCAAGAGAACCCCGACAACCCCTACGCGGCGGGAGTCACCCCCGGCAGCAATCCGAACCTCTCCGACAGCGATGGCGACGGCACCACCGACCGCTGGGAATTCCTGCTGGGCAGCGATCCCTCGCTGGACAGCTCGAACCTTCCAACCGTGACAGTGACGAACCACAGCTTCGAACTGCCCGCCACCGCAACCTTCCTCCAAGGCGTGCCGGACGGATGGAGCAAAGCCAACGGCCCGGCGCTCGAAGACACCTTCGTGGAGAACACCGCATCCGTGGGGATGAGCGGAGGCGAAGGCACCCAGTTCGTCGGAATCGATGAGAACACCGCGTATCTCTATCAGGATACGGGCGTGCCTTTCAGCGCTAATACGACCTACCTCATCGATCTCGCCGGCGGCTATCGCAGCGGCTTCGGAACCAGCCGGGTGGAGTTCGGGTTCTTCTCCAGCAATGCGGTCGGGAGCGACCTCGGCACCCCGGGCTGGATGGACTTGAACGGCGTCATCACGACCTCGGGAAATCCCGACGCCGACGGGGTTTACGACAAGTTCCGCGATGTCAGCGCACTCTCCACCATTGGCTCGGGTGCCCTCGGCCGCGCCTACTCGCTGGTCACCGGAGCCACCCCGCCAAGCGGCAACATCGTCGTCTTCATCCGCCAGGCCGGCGGCGGCCGCGTACTCGTGGACAACATCCGCATCCTCGCCGTGCCGAACTCGACCGACGTGGACAACGACGACCTGCCGGATGCCTGGGAGCTCGCCAACCGCCTCGACGCCCGCAGCGCAACGGGTGACAACGGTGCCTCGGGCGATCCCGACGGCGACGGTTTCACGAATGCCGAAGAACTCGCGGCGGGAACCGATCCGGGCTTTTCCGGCAGCTTCCCCGTGGTCGCGGAGCCCGCGATCACCTCGAGCGGTTTCAACGGTGCGGCCTTTGAAGTCACGGCGGGCAACCTCGTCGCAACGAAGACCTACACGCTCGCACGCGGCACGGATCTGAGCGGGTTCACTCCGATCGGCGCCACCTTCACGGGAGGAACAACCCATACGTTCAGCGACCCGGCCCCGCCCGCGGGCAGGGCCTTCTACCGCGTACAGGAAACTCCCTAGCTTTCCAGGGATCGAAGTCCCGAAAACATCAGGCGGCCATCCCGGAAGGGATGGCCGCTTGCTTTTCCAAGGAGAGGGTGCGTCCCGCGCCCCGCAGAAGGGCGGCAAGGCCGGTACCAATCAAAGAAACACCCCTCCCGAAGCCTCCACCCGCTGTGCATTCACCCAGCGCCCCTCCTCCGAGCAAAGGAAGGCCACCACCCCGCCGATATCCTCCGGCACGCCCACGCGCCCGAGCGCGGTCTGCGAGGCGATCATCTCGCGTACGCCCTCGCGTCCTAGGTGCGCGGCGGTGAAGTCGGTTTCGATCGCCCCCGGTGCGATGACGTTCACCCCGATCCGGCGCGGGCCGAGTTCCTTCGCGAGATAGCGCGCCAAAACTTCGATCCCCCCCTTCATCGCCGCATAGGCCGAGTATCCCGGAATGGTGAAGCGGGCCAAGCCGGTCGAGGTGCAGACGATCCGCCCGCCATCCGCGATCAGCGGGAGCAAGCGCTGGGTGAGGAAATACACGCCTTTCAGATGGACGTTGTAGAGCCGGTCGAAGTTCTCCTCGCTCATCTCGGCGAAGGGAGCGGAAGAATCGATCCCGGCATTGTTCACCAGGAAGTCGAAGCGGTCACGCTGCCACCCTGCGACGAGCGCTTCGCGCAAGGAGTCCGCGAAGGCGGGGAATCCCGCGGTCGAGGCGACGTCGAGTTGAAGCAGCACCGCCCTGCGGCCGAGTGCTTCGATCTCCGCCGCAACGGCCTCGCCGTCCGACTTCCGTTCGCGGTAGGTGAGGATCACGTCCGCACCGCGGGCCGCGAGCGCGAGGGCGATGTTCCGGCCGAGTCCGCGGCTGCCGCCGGTGACGAGTGCGATTTTGTTGGATAGGTTCATGGTCGTCGGGTTCGTGGAAGATTCGGTTACTTCGGGGACTTCAAGTGCAAGGGATCGTCGGACACGAGCGGATGGCATGGAGCCGCCGGGTGTCTCCGGTCCTCCGCGGGAAAGGCGGCGGCCAGGACGAAGAGCAACAGGGAGCCGAGGATAAAGGTCTGCCGCAAGGGCTGGCCGAGCCGTCGTATGCGGCGGTGCCGCAGGAGCAGTGGAATGATCGGGGCGCTCATGGTGGCTTGAGGTACGGTTTCAAAGTTCGGTTCAGTAGGGACTGGCCGTGGGGCGGACGATGATCTCGTTCACGTCCACATCCCCCGGCTGGTCGATCGCGAAGGAAATCGCACGTGCGATCGCATCCGCCGGGATCGCCACCTCGCGGAAGGCATCGATCGCCTTGGCCGTCGCCTCGTCGGAGATGGTATGGGCGAGCTCGGAAGTGGTCACGCCGGGCGAAACCACCGTCACGCGGATATCGGTGTTTTCCTGACGCAGGCCGTCGGAGATCGCGATCACCGCATACTTCGTCGCGCTATAGACCGCGCAGGACGGCCAGACCTGGTGCCCGGCGATGGACGAGACGTTGATCACTTGGCCGGAGCCCTGCTTCTTCATGACCGGCAGCGCGGCGGCGATGCCGTGCAGCACGCCCCGGATGTTCACGTCGATCATCCGGTTCCACTCGTCGATCTTGAGTGCTTCCAGCGGGGAGAGCGGCATCACCCCCGCGTTGTTCACGATCACGTCGATGCGGCCGAACTTCTCGAGCGCGAGGCCGGCAAAGGCCTGCACGTCGTCCAGATCGGTCACGTCCAGCGAGGTGAATTCCACATGGCCGCCTTCTTCGTTCAGTTGCTTGGCCAACGCTTCCAGCCGGTCCGTGCGGCGCGCGCCGATCACGAGTCGGTGACCCTTGCGGGCGAGAAGACGGGCGGTAGCTTCACCGATCCCGCTGCTGGCACCGGTGATGAGGACGACTTTCGATTCGGAATTGGAGTTCATTTTTTTGGTTGGTTTGGCGGAAGGCGTTGATCGCGCTTCCATGATTCCAACGTATCCCACCGGGCGCTTTCGCGATAGACCCGATGCACCGGAAGTATTGCCTGATCCTATGGGGCGGCGGATTCCTGTTGCCAATTTGTGGTGTATTGTTGCCTATTAGTCGCATGACCACCACAAGCACCCGGAAACGGGATATGCCACCTTCGGATCCCATCGCGGCACCCCGGGACACGCGTTTGGTCGATCTGTTAGGCAACCTGGCGCAGGGCGAAGGCTTCAGTCCCTCGCGGCTGCCGGGCGTGAAGTTCATGCGCTCGACCTCTCCGGTGATCCGGACCCAGGTCTCCTACGAACCCAGCATCGTGATCGTCGCTCAAGGCCGCAAGCGCGGCTACCTCGGCGAGCAGATGTTCACCTACGATGCGAACCACTACCTGGTGCTCTCGGTTCCCCTGCCCTTCGAGTGCGAGACGGTCGCTTCGCCGGAGGGCCCCCTGTTGGGCATCTCGATCAGTGTCACGCCGGCGGTGGTGGCCGAGATCATGATGGAGATGGAGAAGTCCCCGCCGATCCCGATGGGCAAGCCGCAGGCGATCCGCGCGAACCCTCTGGACGACCGCTTGTATGAGGCGATCCTGCGGCTCGTCGAAGCCCTCGGCGATTCCGATGAAGCTCGCATCCTGGGCCCGCAGTGCGTGCGCGAGATCATCTACCGCGTGCTGTGCCACGAGGAGGCCGGAACCTTGCGGGCGCTGGCCGCGCCGCACACGCATTTCGGCCAGATCAGCCGCGCCCTGCACCGGATGCATGCGGACTACGCGCAGCCGATGGACATGGCCACGCTCGCCGGTGAAGCCGGGATGAGTGTCTCGACCTTCCACTCCCACTTCAAGGCGGTGACCAGTTCCCCGCCTCTCCAATACCTGAAGTCGATCCGGCTTCACAAGGCACGCCTCCTGATGGTGAACCAGGGTGAAACCGCGGGCAGCGCCTCGCGTCTCGTCGGCTACGAAAGCGCCTCCCAGTTCAACCGCGAGTTCAAGCGCTTCTTCGGCGACACCCCCGCTGCCGTGGCCGAGCAAATGCGCAAAAGCCTCATCAACCTCGCCTGAGCGCATGCTACGCCGCAGCCGATCTACCGGTCGGCCGGGAAAAAGCGGGCGGCATCCCCTACAGGAAGGGATGCCGCCCTATCCGGGGGAAAAGCCGTTGGTTTAACGTTCCGACCGGAGCCACTGTTCGTGACCCCACAGACCCCAGACAACGCCCGCCAGACCGGCGGTCAGGAGGGCGAAAGGAGCAAGCGTGATGACTTCGACCATGGTGTGGCCGACCTCATTCCGCATTTGGGAAGTGAGAATGTGCGGTGTCGCGAGGACCCACAGCCGGCCGAGCAGGAGCAGCAGGGCACCACACGCCAGGAGCGAACCGCCCCAGGAGTGATAACGCTGCGACAGCCGCACGGCGGCAAGCCCGAGAAGGCCGAGGCCGATCACACCGCCGGCATCCATCAGGAAACCGTTTTCAACAACAAATTCAACGAACGGGCTCATGGGAGGGGGAGGAAGTGGGAACCTGGACCGGGGCGGCGGACTTCTCGGTTTCGAAGAGCCCGGCGTGCAGCGCGACGCCGATGCCGAGAACGAGCCAGCCGCCGTTCATCGATACCATCTTCACGAGGTGCCAGCCGACTTCGACCCAAGTGTATTCGAAAAGCGCGCCACCCGCCGGGGTCACCGCCATGACGATCCCGCCCTGATACAGCGGCATGACCACGGCGTAGCCGAAGGCGAGCAGGAGGGCACCCGCCATCAGGATCCGCGGAGCCCAGCCGGAAGTGCCGCGGGTGATCCGCCAAACGGTCAGGAGGAGGAATACTCCCATGATGATCATGAACACAGGCCGCATCGCGCCAATCGACGCGAGCGGCAAGGCACCGGGGGGAAACGTCATGCCGTTAGACTGGCATGAGCATAAGTCATTGAGCAAGAGCTTATTAGATAGGACAACCCGACTTCCAACCACCTCGTATAAGCAAGATCCACAAATCAAACGGGCGTATTGATACTTCGGCTACCTTAGGAACAGCCTCTCTACCCCGCAAAGGTACAGGCTACAAGGTGTCCGAATTTCACCCCTTCAAGCTTTCCGAAGCCGTTGAATTTGCCCGAAAGACGATCTTTCCCGTTCACCCTACGCGATCACGTAGGTGTGAATAATCCTGTGAAGAACTCGTGCCGGCATCACTCTCCCTCCCCTGTCGGAGGGCTATCGCCCGCGGGTGCCGGCGTCTCACCGCCCTCGGGATGGGCGACGCTGAACACCACGTTGTCGATCTTGGCCTTGGTGCAGAGGTCGAGCACATCCACCACCCGGCTGTAGGTGGCTTGGGGATCGGCGGAGATCAGGATTGCGATGTCGTCCTTGTCCTTCGCGAGGGCGGAGAGCTTTTCGCCAAGCACGGCGAGATCGACCGGTTCGCCTTCGAAGCTCAGCCGTCCGTCCGCGGCGACCGCCACCTCGAACTCGTTCTCCGCCGCGACCCGTTCGGGACGGACCATTTTCATCGGTGCCGCGTGAAAGGCTGCCACCTTGCGGCAAAACTCGGGTAGCTTGGACCAATCCACGATCCCGGCACCCAAAGCGAGCTGCCAGGATAGAACATGCTTCAGAATATTCGCGGCGAGCACGGTGATCATGGGAGCCCCGGTACGTTCTTCCCCATCCTCCCCTCCTCTCCGGGGATTTCAAGATGGATCAACCGTCCGCCTCGACCACCCGCCAGAAACAGCGTGCCTCCCCTGCCGGGATCGGTGCGGTGACGATCGTACTCCCGCGATCGGTGCGGCCGGGGAGGATCTGGACCTGCTGCCAGTTGCCCAGGGAGCCGATGGAGTGTTCCACCCGATAGCTCGTGCCCGGATTGCTCTGCCACTCGATCTCGAAACCCGCAACCACCGGCACCGCGCGGAGCATCTGGAAATCGCCGTCGTTCTGGTGGATCACGCCGATGGCATCGAGATCGAAGCCGGCTGAACCGACGTTCGGATGGGGATCGTAGATCGAGCCTCCCGAGCTGTCCTTCGCGGTTCCATTGCCGAGGATATCGATCAGGCGCACGAAGCGGACGTTGCCCTTATCAAGCAGCGGCGATGCCTCCAGAGCGGCGAGATCGAAGGGCGTCCCGAAGCCGCCGCGGTGCTTGCCCGCGAGACCGCTGAGGTTCGTCGCGTCGATCGAATTCGTCGCGGCCGGTGTGAGCGAGTCGTTCGGGAAGCGGAAGAAATTGATCCCGTCACTGGAGACTTCGACGAAGGCGAGTTCGAGGAAGGTATTGCTGAAGGAATTCTCGAACACCGCGAAGTCCGCGCCCTCGCCATCCTTGATGGGATGCGGGAAGTACATCGTGATCTTCCCGCT
>CAMLOZ010000123.1 GCA_946481625.1 uncultured Haloferula sp.
GTTGCCTCCAAGCCACCGCATTTCCTTCCGGAGGCCCAGCGGCGCCAAGTCATGACCATCGACCAGATGTTCATCGATGTGGGCGCCACCTCCCGTCTCGAAGCCGAGCAGGAATTCGGCATCGCCCTCGGCGATCCCATAGCGCCATGGTCCCCCTTCACTCCGCTGCAGCGGGAGGACTGATACATGGCGAAGGCATTCGACAATCGCGTCGGCATGGCCGGCACGATCCAGGCGGGTAAGCAACTCGCGGCAGGCGTAAGGCCCAACAAGGTCATTCTCGCCGGAACGGTGCAGGAAGAGGTCGGCCTGCGGGGTGCCAGGACGGCGGCGAACCACGCCAAGCCGGACGTTGCGATCATCCTGGAAGGCCCGCCTGCGGACGATACTCCCGGGTTCTCGCGCGCCGAATCCCAGGGCCGCCTCGGCGGGGGCGTGCAGATCCGGCTCTTCGATCCCAGCGCGATCATGAACCCCCGTCTGGCGGAACTGGCGATCCGCACCGCCAAGGAAGAGGGCATCCCGCATCAGGTGACGGTACGACGCAGCGGTGGCACGGATGCCGGATCATTCCATCAAGCAGGAGAGGGGATTCCCTCCGTGGTCCTCGGCGTGCCCGCGCGTTACATTCACTCGCATAACGCGGTCATCGATCTGAACGACTATCTCCATATGGTCTCCCTCGCGACTGCCCTGGCCCGCCGTCTCGACGAGACCACGGTGAAAGGGCTGACCAGATTCCTTTAGGCTGGAAGCCACTTCGCGAGGGTGGCCAGGTCGTTCTTCATGGCTTGAAGCGTGCCCTTGACCCGTTCGTCGCCGCTGCCTCCGATGTACTCGATGTGCAGCGAGAACGGGAGATCGGGCGGGAGCAACTCGCGCACGAGGGCTCCCGACTTCGGACTCACGGCACCTTGTCCGAGAGGACAAGGGTTCCAGTTGCGGCCCTCCGGCTTGTAGTCCTTGAAGTACACGGACACGACGTGGGGCGCGGCGCGGCGGAGGTTGAGTTCCCAGGCATTGGCCCCTTCCACGGTGGCGTGTGCGAAATCGAAGGCGATACCGAGGTGAGCCGGGTCGATGTCCTCGAGGGCGGAGATGACATCCCAGAGGGGTGAGCCGACGCGGTTGTTGCCGCGGTGATTCTGGAACTGACCTTGGATGCCGAGTTCCTTGTTCATTGCGGCGAGGTCCTTGAGCATGGCCCGGACGTCCCCGAGTTGCGGGACGATAGGTTTCTTCAGATCGTATTGGTAGGGACCGAGGCGGTAGCGCTTGATGCCTTGGGAGACAGCGGTTCGGAGCAGGGCCTCGCTGTCCTTGTCGGCGCGGACGATGTCGGAAGTGAGGATGGCGAGGTCGAGGTTCTGCTTCCTGAGGGCGGCGATGAATTCGGGAAGCTTGTCGGCAGCCTGTCGAGGTTCGATATGGCCGCCCTTGCGGATGGGCGCTTCGAGGCCGGTGACGCCGAGGGCCGCGATCTTCTCCGCAAGGATGTCGAAGGGCAGGGCTTCGAGGGACTTGGTGAAGACGAGGCGGGGACGGGTGGGTTCGGGAGGTGCGTCCGCGGCGACTGCCGTGGAGGCGGCGGCGAAGGTGGAGAGTTCGAGGAAATGGCGGCGGCGCATGATTCTTAAACGTGGCGGGAAGGGGCGGGCATACAATCCGGAAGTGGGGGAGCGATGCGGTGGTGCGCTTGACCCCTGTCATTCTCCATGGATATCCATGATGGAACATGGGCATTCCCACGAAAGCGCCGGGCCTTGGTTTTGTTGAAGGGCTCCGGACGGTGCCAGAGGCCATCGGCATCCTGGTGCGGCGCCCACGGATACTTTTGTGGCTTGTTCCGCCGCTCCTGGTCACGCTGCTATTGGATGTAATGGCATTCTGTTTCGCCTTCGGGTGGGTGCGCGCCGCGATCCGCCGGTTCTTGTCGGGTAAGGACCTCAGCGAATGGATGATCACCTTGCTGGATGTCTTCGGCGGGATCGCGGTGGTGCTGTTGTTAGGTTGGACCTTCGCGTGGCTGTTCCTGACCCTGGCGAGTCCGTTCCAGGATTTCATTGCGGCGGCGGTGGAGCGGGAGAGGAAGGGAAGCACGGCTCAGGAGTCGGCGGGACTCCGTGGCTTTATGACCGGGACGGCGCGGGGTGGCGTGCAGGCGGTCGTGTTGCTATTGCTAACGCTGCCGGTGCTGATCCTGGGCTTCCTGCCCCTGGTCGGGCCGGTGATCGTTTTCGTGTGGAGTTCGTTCGTGATGGGCTTCTCCTTCATCACGATTCCGCTGAGGCGGCTCCGGGAGCGGATCGGGCTGGCGCGGCGTCACCGGGGAGCGGTGTTCGGGCTTGGGACGGTGATTGCGGTGGCTGCGGTCGTGCCGTTGATGAACGTGCTGTGCATGCCGGTCTTCGTGGTGGCGGGCACCTTGGTTTATCTGAAGGCGGGAGAGACAGCGGCGGGCTGAAGGGCACGAAAAAAGCCCGGAATCCCGTGCGGATCCCGGACTGCAGGGAGTGCTGGCACTCCTTTCTATTTTGCGGGCGAAAGGAGGTAGGCGCGGCGTTGGTCGGCGAAGCTGCGGATGGGCATCGCGCCATGGCCGAAACTGCGGCTGTCTTCCTTGGCCGGAGGGGTATCGGCAGTAAGGTTCTCGAACTCTCCGTTCTTGGAAAGCTTGCGGGTGTCCGCGGCGATTTCCTCGCCCGCGAGTTCGCGATACCGCGCGACGACGGGCCCGAGATTGGCCCAATCGAGATCCTCCTCGGCGATGATGCGGATCTTCGCGAGATAGCGGGCACGCAGGGAGGGCACGGCGAGGAGTTTCGAACGGAGCGGCTTGCGCTCGTCGTGGAGGCCGGTGAGGGGATCGAGCTTCACGCCCTCGCCGCGGCTGGCCATGCCTTGCGACGGTCCGCCGGGGCTGCGTCCGCCGTTCGGACCAAAGCCCCGGCCGCCTCCGAGGCCGGGCCCGCCGGCGGCCCGGAAGGCTTCGTTCATGTCGCAGGGGATCACGTGGAACCTCCCCTCCTTGTCACGGTAGAGGCTATAGTCGCTGGCGCGGATCCAGTAGCCGTCGCCGTTGATGAGAGCGCAATCGAGGGCGAGGAACCAAAGCGTGCTCTCGATATCGAGCATCGGCTCCAGCGCGGCTTCGAGCTGGTCGGCGGGGGTTTCAGAGAGCGTCTTGCAGAGTGCGACCAAGGCCTTCCAGTCCTCGTCGGTGCCATCCTTCATCTCATAGCGTTGCTTGTACTCGGCGAGGTCTTCGCCGACATAGTCGAGCCCGCCGCGGCCGTTCGGCGAGCCGCGGACTTTCCAGCGGGCACCCTTCGAAGTTCGGTAGTTCTCCTGGATAAAGTCCTTGTTGAATTGCTGCTGGCTGACGTAGACGCCCCAGTTCTCGCCGTTGATGACGACGCGGACGAGGTTCACCTTCGGTGCGGGGATGTGTTTCCGCGCGATGTGCGAGTAGAGCACCGCGCTCAGGAAGCTGCCGTCGCCGTGCGAGTTGAGCAGGTTGAGCGTCTTATATCCGTTGAGGCGTTGCTTCGGTTCGGTGAAGTCGAGCGACACGTTCAGCGAGCGCTTCCGTCCGGCTCCAACCATCATGTAGCTCGACATGCCGCGGAAGTGGACGCCCACGCCGGGATAGGCCTTGCCATCGACGGTGAGGGTGGCGGGCACCTCGACATCGGTGCCGTGGAAGGCTTCGAGCTCGGCTTCCCAGTCCTCGTTCCCGAAGTCGAGGAACAGGGTGCGCAGGGAATCCGGCGCGTAGAGATCGGCGGAGGTCGAAGCGGGAACCTCGGTCGGCGAGATGTGTTTTCCGGGAGTGGCCGGAGCCTCGTCTTCGCGGGGGCCGAAGCCGCCGGGCCCCCGGCGGTTGCCGGGAGGACCGCCACCTTGTGGGGCGGGATTCGCTTTCAAGAACTCGCGGGCAGTGGCGCGTTCGGCTTTGTCGAGACGCTCATCCGCGTTCTTGTCGAACTGCTCGACAAGTTTCCGTTCGGATTGCAGCGGCGGCCCGCCGGGAAAAGCTCCGGGAGGCGGCTGTTGGGCAAGAGCGGGAAGAACGAGGAGGAGGCAGGGGAATAGTGAAGCTGACAGGATGTTCATGGAGACAACGAGGTTGCCTCGGAGGACGGAAGGCTGGAGCTTGAACTAGGGAGACGACGGAAAGTTTCGGCAAAAGTCGGGGAAGCCACGCCAATGCCAGCGGCGGGAAACGAAAGAGCCCGGAACCTTGGGGTTCCGGGCTCTTGGGAAACGATCTTCGCCAACCCGCGTTTCAGTGCTCGCGGCAGAACTGCTCGAAGCGGGTGAGGCCTTCGTTGAGCACGTCCAGCGTGGTGCAGTAGCTGAGGCGGATGCCCTCGTCGTAGCCAAAGGCGATGCCGGGAACGGCGGCAACCTTGTAACGGCTGAGGAGCTTGTCGGTGAGGTTCATCGACTTCAGGCCGAGCTGGCCGGTGTAGACGAAGAAGTAGAAGGCACCCTTCGGCTCGACCACGCGGATGTTGTTGATGCCGCGGAGGCGGGCGAGGACGAACTGGCGCTTCACGTCATATTCGTCGCGCAGGTCGCTGATGAAGGTCTGGTCACCTTGCAGGGCGGCGAGGGCACCGTACTGGGCGAAGGTGGTGGCGTTCGAAACCGTGTGGTTCTGGATCTTGTCGATCGCGTCGGCCAGGGGCTTCGGCGCGGCGGTGTAGCCGAGACGCCAGCCGGTCATCGAGTAGGCCTTGGAGAAGCCGTTGACGGTGATGGTCAGGTCATAGAGTTCCTGGCTGAGCGAGGCGATCGAGACGTGCTTGTTCTCCCCGTAGACCAGCTTCTCGTAGATCTCGTCGGAGAGGATCACGATGTCCTCGGACAGGGCGACCTCGCCGATCTCGCGGAGTTCTTCCTCGGTGTAGATCGCCCCGGTCGGGTTCGAGGGCGAGTTGAGGATCACCATCTTGGTCGCCGGGGTCATGGCGGCCTCGAATTGCTCGGCGGTCATCTTCCAGCCGTTGGACTCCTTGGTTTCGACCAGGACGGGCTTGCCGCCGGCGATCTTCACCATCTCCGGGTAGCTGACCCAGTAGGGGGTCGGGATGATCACTTCATCGCCTTCTTCCACCACCGCGAGGATGGCATTGAAACAGGCCATCTTGGCACCGGCGGTCACGCAGATCTGCTTCGCGTCGTAAGCGAGATTGTTGTCGGCGATGAGCTTGGCGGCGAGGGCGTCGCGCAGCTCGGGGATACCGCCGGAGGGAGTGTACTTGGTCTTTCCCTGCTGCATCGCCACGATCGCGGCGGCCTTGATGTGCTCCGGGGTATCCACTTCCGGTTCGCCGCCGGCGAGGCCGTAGACCTCTTCGCCCTTGGCGAGCATGGCCTTGGCCTGATTGGTGACCGCGAGGGTGAGCGAAGGGGAGACCTCTAGGATTCGGGATGAAATGCTGTCCATGGTGGCGCGCGGGATGGTGGTTCACGTCCCTCCGCGGGCGGAGCAACGGTGATGTCGCGCAGCCCCCCGGTGGAGCGGGGGGCTTTTCTGACGGGCGGGCGGGCCCGGCGCAAGTGAAATGGTGGGGGTCAATGGCCACAAGTCATTGGGCATTGGCGCCAAAAGCCCGGGATGCCCGTGCGGACGTTTCCCGATGCCTCATGACCAATGACTGATGATGGACGGCTTCAAGCCGTCAGATCGTTCATCCAGCCGCCGCGGGCGGTGACCCACTTGCCTTTCCTGACCACTTCCGGGAAGCCCAGGCCGTGGCTGGCGGCCGCCGTGAAAACGTCCCAAGCCTGATCGGCGAGGATGCCGGAAAGGACGATATCGCCTCCCGGCTTGAGCGTTTTTACGATGACGGGAAATGCTTGGATCAGCACGGTGGAGAAAATGTTGGCGAGGACCACGTCGTATTTTTTCCGCGGCTTCCACTTCAGGATGTCGAGTTCCTTGGTTTCAACGCCGTCCGAGCCGTTCCTCAGGAGATTCCGCTCCGCCACTTTTACCGCGAAGGGATCGTAGTCGCAGGCAAAGACCTCGCCCGCCCCCAGTTTCTTCGCGGCGATGGCCAGCAGGCCGCTACCGGTGCCGAGGTCCGCGCAACTCCAGCCCTCCTCGCGGGAGCGGCCGATATCGACGAGGAAGCGCAGGCAGGTGGAGGTGGTGGCGTGGTCGCCGGTGCCGAAGGCCATTTCCGGCGGAATGCTGATGATCTCGCGGCCCGGGAAATCGGCGGCGAGTTGTTTGAGATCCTTCGCGGCCGAGGCTTGGGTGACGATGAAGGCATCCCGGATCTTCAACGGAGGAGGGACTTCCGGCCCGGCCTTTTTCCAATCCGCGGAGAGCTTGCGGACCGTACCGCCGAACTGTTTCGCGATGGCTTCCGCCTCGGATTTCGTGGCGCAGAAGACTTCCACGCGGACCGACTTCCCGCCCTTCAGGACGTGGAGAACGAAATTGGGATTCCCGTGAAAACGGTCCTCCCAGGCATCGAGCCACTTGGAGGCTGAGAGCTTGGACCAGACGAACATGCGGCTGGTTCTAAAATCCAAACCCCAAACTCCAAGGTTCAATTTCCAGCATGCCGCCTGAAAGCAATGAGCCCGCGGCCTTTGCGGGCCGCGGGCTCGGGTGCACAAACCATTCCGTGAACATCACGAACTGCCGGGAAAATTGGGGTGCCCGCGGCCCTCCCAAACCGCAGGCACCATGCGTTTCCGCATTTGATTCAGTATCGCGCAAGTTCGCTGCGCGTGCAAATTCAGGTGGACGGGGGAATCTACTTAGGTCCGGGTCGAACCGCGATTGGACTTACTTCTTGTCCTTGGGCTTGCAGACCGAACAGGTGCCGCCGGATTTGCAGTGCGTGCACTTCGAGCAATTCGAACAGGCGGTGCAGATTCCAGTGGGGGAGCACTTGGCGTTCTGCGGATCGCAGCAATCGTCCGAGGCGTTGGACGCGGGCCAAGAGAATGAGGCGGAAGCGAGGGCGCCCGCACAGAACAGGAGGAGGGCTGTTTTCATGGCAACCCTGTACGTACGAAAAATTCGGGGAGCGGGTCAAGCCGAGGTGCGGAGCGCCTCAAGCCCTCTTCGCAGAACCCGTCGCCGCGAACCGGCAGCTGAGCGCACCACCGTCGGTTGCGGCTTGGTGCGCTGTGCGCCTTCGCACTCCTGCGTCACCGGCGGCAGCACGGCAACCTCGATCACCAGCCGTCGTCCACCGGCAATCAGGTCGAAGGAATTGAACTCGTCGGCATCCGTGCGGGAGATGAGGTCCAAGGCTGCCTTGAGCAGCTTTCGCTTGAGCGGTTCGAGGTGCGGGGAAGTCATCGGGGGGGAGAGACCTGCGCAGTGATGTCCGATTTTGCCCCCTAATGAAAGCCAATTCCGATACGTGATGAGGTACCCTCCGTTCAGCCCGGCCCATTTGGGGGAAGGCAAGTCGCTGCGAGCAAATTTGGCGGCACCCGGCCCTACACGAAAATGGCCTGCAGATGCAGGCCAAGTCGCTGAAAAGGAATGGAGCGGGCGATGAGATTCGAACTCACGACATCCACCTTGGCAAGGTGGCGCTCTACCACTGAGCTACGCCCGCGTCGCGAAACGCGTGGGCGGTTTCTACACGCGCGACGACGGCGGGCAAGAGAAAATTTGCATCAAAATTTGGCGGCGGGACGAGGTGAGCACCCTTCCAATACGGGGCGCGGGACGCACCCATTCCTTGGTCCACGATGGGACCGATCATAGGAGTTCCGCGTTGAAGCGAGGCCCTGAAACGATTCGTCCGCACACGACCTTGCGAATCCGGATCAGTCCAAGGGGAACTCGCCGTCTTCGCCGATGCCCACCCAGTTCAGGCGACCGAAGGCGCGGAAGATGGCGGGGGTGAGGTCGTCGCCGTCATCTTCGGCGTGCTCGATGGTGGCGGAACTGGTGAGACCGCGCATCGATTCGATGCTGATGACCGTGCGGTAACCTTCGAAGTGAATCCAGTCGCCCCAGTTCTTCGACTCGTGGCGGGGGAAGAGCTTCTCTTTGCGAAGGGCCTCGACGACTTCTTTGACGGTGCAGGGATCTTCGGATTCGGGCAGTTGCAGGACGGTTTCCATGTGGCGGGCGGGAAGCGTGCAGGGAATTATTCGCGAATGGAAGCTTCGCATAGCCGCGAATACAAGCCGCCTCTTTCCAACAATTCCTCGTGTTTTCCGCACTCCACCAATTTTCCGTCTTGCAAGACGCAGATGAGATCGGCCTTGCGCACGGTCGAGAGGCGGTGCGCGATGACGAAGGAGGTACGGTCCGCACGCAGGTTCTCAAGCGCT
>CAMLOZ010000124.1 GCA_946481625.1 uncultured Haloferula sp.
CGAAGAGATCGAGCTGAGACGGGGCGCCGATCAGGGAGATGTAGATCGCCCGCTTCGCCTTCGGCGCGATGTGGGGCAGTGCCGCCTCGACCGCGGAGGGGAACGCGCGTCCGCTTCCCAGTAGCGATGAGAGCGCCGCTACCCCCAGCCCCGTCCCGTTCTTCCGGAAGAACTGCCGGCGCGTGATCGCCGAATTGTAGTCGTGGAGCGTGTTCATTGCTATTTGTTCAGCGTCTCGTCGAGGTTGAGGATCTGGCTTGCCACCAGGGTCCACGCGGCGAGCTCCGGCACATCCAACTTCGGGTTCGCCTTCGTTTCGCCGTTCGAGATCATCGCTTGCGCCGCCTTCGAATCGGCGCGGTATGCGGCCAGCGCCGCGTCCAGGGTGTCCAGCGCCAGCTTGCGCTCGTCGTCGTTGAAGCTCCGCGCGAGCAAGCGCTCCGTGATGAAATCCAAGCGTGCCGCGGGATCGCTGCCCGCCTCCATCGCATGCTCGGCCAGCCGCCGCGACGCCTCGACGAACTGCGGGTCGTTCAATGTCACGAAGGCTTGAAGCGGCGTGTTCGTGCGGTCCCGCCGCACGCAGAAGACTTCGCGCGAGGGCGCGTTAAGAATCTCCATCGCCGGATGCGGGGCCGTGCGCTTCCAGAAGGTGTAGAGCGAGCGGCGGTAGAGGCCTTCGCCCGAATCCGGGCGATAGTTCCGCGTGTTCGACTGCGGCATCGCCACCGCTTCCCAGATGCCTTCCGGCTGGTAAGGCTTCGCCGGCGGCCCGCCGACCTTGCCCGAGAGCAAACCCGCGGCCGAGAGCGCCATGTCGCGCACCAGTTCCGCATCCATGCGGTAGCGCGGGCCGCGGGAGGCGAGGCGGTTCGATGGATCCTTCTCCAGCTTGTCGGGCGAGATCCGGCCCGACTGCCGGTAGGCGGCGGAGGTCACGATGAGCTTCAGCATGTGGCGGTAGTCCCACTTCGAGCCGACGAACTCCGTCGCCAGCCAATCGAGCAGCTTGGGGTGGCTGGGGCGAGCGCCCATGATGCCGAAGTCGTCGTTGGTTTCCACGATCCCGGTGCCGAAGAAGTAGTACCAGGTGCGGTTCATCGTCACGCGGGCGGGCAGGGGATTCGCCGGATCGTTCAACCAGCGCGCGAGCCCCAGGCGGTTCCTCGGAGCGTCGGCGGCCATCGGCGGAAGTACGGCGGGCGTCGTAGGTGTCACCCGCTCGCCCTTGTCCGAATACACCCCGCGCGTCAGCACGTGGGCGAAGGGTTCACCCTCCCGTTCCTCCATCACCAGCGAGACCGATCCCCGCTCCCGGAGCGTGCTCTGCTCGGACTTCAGCTTGTCCAGCTTCACCTGAAGCTCCCGCGAGGGGGCATCCACGTTCACCAGGAAATACTGGTAGAGCGAGTCCACCTGTTCCTTGGACCGCTGCCCGACCGGAGTCGCCACGACGCTCTGGAGCAAGCTGTTCTGGGCGAGCGTGGCGATCTCCTGCGGCGACAGCAGGCGGCGGTAGAAGCGGAAGTCCTGCAATGCGACCTTCCCGTTCAGCTTGGAATCGCCGCCATCGCGGGCACCGAAGCGGAGCTGCACGTCCGTCTCGATCGTGCCGCCCACGGTGTTCGGATAGGGACCCACGTTGATCCGCTTGCCGTCCACGTAGATCGAACTTGCCTCATGGCCGGAGCGGGTGCCGTCGAAGGTGACCATCACGTGGTGCCACTTGCCGGACTCCAACGCCTCGGGTGCCACGATCTTGTTCGCGGCCTTGTCCCATGAATCGATCACGTGGGCCGCGGGTTGGCCGCCTTGGAGGTAGAGGTCCCAGCCGCGGAAGGACTGCGCCGGATTCATCCGCGCCACCACCGCGCCGGTCGGCTTGCCCTCGATGCGGATGAAGCCGCCGTAAGTGATCCGATCGCCGCGCGAGAAGTTGCCCAGGTCGCCGAGGTCCACCGGGCCGTCGCTGATCACCGGAGCCATTCCCAGGGGCGCAGGGATGCGCGAAACGTTCGCCGGCCACTCCCGCGATTGGCCGTCCACCAGGCCGCGCAAGGGACCCTCGGATTCGGTGAGCGGAAGATGCAGCGCCAGGGTCGAGTCGATCTCGCGCGTGGGTTCGATCGTGGCGTTCGCCAGCCAGGCGTCGAAGTCCGGGCGCGCCGCCGCCTTCCGCGCCACGAGCTGCTTGTCGGTCTCCGCGATCTCCGAAGCCACGCTACCCCAGCGCTGGCGGTCTTCCAGCAGCGGCACGAAGACGTTGGGCGGATGCTCCGCGTTGTTGCCGTCCAGCGCGGACATGGGCGTGTTCCGGAAGAACGCGGTAAGCGAATAGAATTCCTTGGTCGAAACGGGATCGAACTTGTGGTCGTGGCAGGCGGCGCAGCCGGTGGTCAACCCGAGCCAGACCGCGGACACGGTTTCCACGCGGTCCTTCGCGTAGATCGCATCGTACTCTTCCGAGATTGCTCCGCCTTCCCCGGTGGTCGCCAGGCAACGGCTGAATCCCGTGGCGACTTGCTGGTCCAAGGTCCGGTCCGGCAACATGTCGCCCGCGATTTGTTCCAGCGTGAATTGATCCCAGGGCATGTTCGCCTTGAAGGCGCGCACGACCCAATCGCGGTAGGGCCAGATCGCCCGGTAATTGTCGATGTGGATGCCGTGCGTGTCGGCATAGCGTGCCGCGTCCAGCCAGTGCCGCGCGAAATGTTCGGCACTCTCCGTGGTGGCGAGCAGCTTGTCCGCCGCCTCTTGGACGGCAGCATCGGGATTGGCGGCCGCGGCTTGCTCGAAGGCCGCCACCTCCGGCGGCGAGGGCGGCAAGCCGGTGAGGTCGAGATGCATGCGCCGGTAGAAGCGCGCCGGGTCTTCGGGCGGATTCGGTTTTAACCCCGCGTCCTCCAGCTTCGCGGCGATGAAGCGGTCGATCGGGTTCTTCGCCCAATCCTTCCCCGCCTCGGGCAGGTTCGGGCGCTTGGGCGCAATGAAAGACCAGTGTGCCTCGTAGGGCGCGCCTTGCTCGATCCACTTTTCCAGCAGCGCGATCTGGTCCGTTCCCAAGGTCTTGTGGGAAGCGGGCGGTGGCATGATCTTCTCCGGATCTTTCTCGTGGATCAGTTGGACGAGCCGCGATTCGCCCGGCTTGCCCTTCACGATCACCGGTTTGCCGTCCTCGCGGAGGGCGAAGGCCTCCTTTTCGATATCCAAACGCAGGGGTGCCGATTTCGGCTCCCGGGTCCCGCTGTCCGGTCCATGGCAGTGGTAGCAGTACTCCGAGAGCACCGGTTGGACGTGCTCGTTGAAGGAGACCGTTTCCGGAAGCCGGGCCGCTCCGGGCTTCGGCGCTTCGACGGCAGGAACCGCCTCGTGACCTCCCGAGCGTGCGACCACCACCTGCTTCTCGCACGAGGCAACGCACAGGCAGGCTGCCGCCGCCCCTAGAATCCTGCGGAGATAGGGTGAGGTGAAAGTCATTTCAAAGCTGATTTTATGATGCAAAATGCGGATCGCTGCTGAACTGCTCCAAACGAGCTGGGGGCTCTGGTACTTTCAAGCTGTAAGAAATCCGGCTTGCCGGGGACCCGCGGACGCGCCCGACTTCTCACCATGGCGCAAGACGACGTGGAAAAGAAGTCCCCGGTTTATGCGACCTTTGTATTTTCCTCCTGCCCGCTCCTCCCGGAGGTCACCCATCCGCACGGCCACATGGTCACGCGGGTCCATGCTCCGGAGAAGGGCGAGCGCTACTATCTGGCCGCCCTCTGCTACGCCCAGTCCCTCTGGCGCGAGGGAAAACCGGCCCAAGCGATCCTCCAGCTCAACAAGGCCTTCATGGCCGATCTCCGGGGGGACGAGCCGGTACTATCCGACCACCCGCCGCCCTACGGGGTGCTGTGCTGGTTCCTCGGGAACCGGCCCGCCGACCGCTTCCTCGGCAATCCGGTCCGGCATTTCCAGCACCTCGCCACCCGGGTGAGCGGCGAGCGCAGGGAGATCCGCGCCTGGCGGGCGTGGGCGTGCTTCCATCTTTCCCGGAAAATTCTCCCGGCGGATGAATTTCCTCCGGACGGCGAGCAAGTGGCCAAGGAGGGAATTGTCTTCCCGGATTGGCGGGAAGTCCTCGGTGCCATCTCCCGCTTGGGTTGGAGCGGGGAACCGGATCAATTGAAGAAGCTCCTGTGATTTCCCGCAGTGACTTCGGCCAAGCTCGCCACGAGCATTCCCAGGTGGGCGGCCAGTCCCTCCGCGATCCGTGGCAGATTCGCCGGATGATTCATTCCTTCCAGCGGATGGGAGACGTACTCGGCCGGCGGCATCATTTCCGGGGCGTCCGTCTCCAGGAGGAGACGTTCCGGCGGCACCGACTTGAATGCTTCCAGCACTTTCGCTTTCCGGGGTTGAAGGAAATAACCGGAGAAGGAGAAGCTGGCTCCCAACGGCACCAGCCTCGCGACGAGTTCGGATGATCCTCCGAAGGAATGCAGGAGGAACTTTTCCGGTGGAGCTTCCCGGGTGAAGGCGTCGAACAAGGGTTCCCAAGCTTTCAATGCGTGGATGGTCGCCGGTAGTCCTCGTTCCCGTGCAAGCGCCAGTTGCGGGAGGAACACCTGACTTTGTTCATCGAGCGACGGGCCTTCGATCCAACCATCCAGGCCGATCTCCCCCACCGATGCGCCGGGAAAGCGGTCGAGCCATCCTTCAAGCTGGGTCAGCCATTCTTCCGACCTCGCGGCCGCATACCAGGGATGAAGCCCGAAGGCAGGCCGGACGAAATCCGGATACTGTTCCGCCAGTCGGGCGACCGTCTCCCAGTCGCTCTCGCGGGTGCCGTTCACCACGCATCCCGCGATCCCCGCCTCGCGCATCTCCGCGATGATCCGCCCGGGATCATGGAAGCGCTGGAGATGATTGTGGGAATCGAAGAGGAGCATGCGGAGACTCTACTCCACTTCCACGATCATGTTGATCTCGACGGCGACATTCAGCGGCAGCGCGGCGGCTCCGAGCGCGGTGCGCGAGTGCTTGCCCTTCTCTCCGAAGATCTCGATGAGCAGTTCGCTGGCTCCGTTCACCACCTGCGGGTGGCCGTAGAAGTCCGGTGCGGAATTGACGAAGCCGTTCAGGGTCACGATGCGGACCACCTTGTCGAGCGAGCCGATCTCCTGCTTCACCACGGCGAGGCGGTTTAGCACGATCATCCGTGCGCCTTCCTGCGCCTGCTCGATGGAGACCTCCGCGGGCACCTTGCCGATGATCTTCTTCTCGCCTTCGATCGGCAGGCCGCCGGAGAGGAAGAGGAGGTTGCCGCTGCGGACGCAATTGACATAGGCGGCGACGGGGACCGGAACTTCAGGGAGTGCGAGGCCGAGGGATTCGATGCGGGCGAGGATGCTGTCCATGCGGCGGAGCCTAGAAGCCCGAAGTTCGAAGTGAGAAGTGCCAAGTTCCAAGAAAGGCAAGAACACTGCAAGCGGTTGAACGCTACGGCTGTTCCTTGGCACTTTGCTCCGCCGCGGGCACCGGCATCGGGAAGTCATCCATCAGCAAGGCGAGGAGCTGCTTGCCCGAGCGGGTCAGGTTGGCGGTATTGCCATTGCCGTCGATCAGGCCCCGGGTCAGGTAGCGATGGCCGACCTTTGAATCCCGCACCGCCGTGACGACGGGCTCCGCGACCTCGCGCTGGCTCGGCGCGATCCCGACGGTGAGGCCGGTGGCGCTGAAGGTGATTTCCCACGAGGGCGAGGGAGCGCCGATGTCGCCTTTCACCAGCCAGCGGTGGCGGCTGGCGAAGTCCCAGGAACCCTTGCGCGGTACGGTGACCTTGAAGTAGGCAGGTTGGGCGAGGACGAAGTCCTGCAGGCGCAGGGTGGGGTTCTTCTTGTGCTCGAGGAAGAGCGAGGCGACGTCCATGCCGGCGAGGTTCATGCCGTTGAAGTTGCCGTGGAAATTCGTGCCGCCGGAGAAGGCGGTGTGCCAGCCCTCGAAGTGAGTGCTCATCAGCAGGCACATCTCAAGGTGCAGGTGGGCGCGGGTGCGGTTCAGGCCGGCACCGGTGTAGCCCATCTGGCCGATCAGGGAGCCGGTCTTGACCGGGTCGCCGGGCTTCACCTTCACGATGGAGAGGTGGGCATAGACGCTGTAAAAGGTGTCCTCTTCGAACTTGTGCTCGACCACGACGTATTTGCCGTAGTTCGAGCGGCCCGCGATGTCGCTGGCGTGGACCACGATGCCGTCGCTCACCGCGTTGACGAGATCGAGCGGGTTGCCGGCCTTGTCGCGTTTCACCGGAGCGATGTCGACGCCCTCGTGGAATTTCGTCAGGACCACGTCCTGTCCGATGCGGATCGGGGTGCGGACGAAGCCGAAGGCGCCGCCTTCCCAAGGTTTGGTGGTCACGCCCTCGAAGGTGCGGTCCACATACATGTAGAACTTCTCGGGCTCGCCGGAGAGGAGATGGTGGTTCTCCGTGGGAAGCTGGAGCTCCACGGCAGAAGCGGGAACGGGGGACAGGAGCAGGGTGGCGAGAGCGAGCGTCCGGAACATGTCGTTATTGTTTGCCTCGTGGCTTGGCTTCCCCGATGCGGGGAACCAGTTGGTCGAAAGCCATGATCTCCGCCTCGCCGATCCCCTTCCAGATCACCAGCATGCCGTCGTCGATCTGCTTGTCGATCAGCACGGCGTCCACGACGCGGCCGTTTACCATGGCCACGACCCAGCGGTTGACGCTGGTGGAAGTGACGGCGGACCAGCGGTTCTTCGGACCCGGTTTGAGTTGGAGCACCGCGCCGTAGCCCTCGCCGTCGCGTGACGGGAAGGGGGCGAAGCCCGCGATGTCCTTGGTGATGATTTCGGGGACGCGCTTGTAGACGAGCATCTTCCCGTTGGTGGCCTGCGGGAAGATCATCTTGGCGTTGTCGGATTGATCGGCCTGGAGATGGAAGGAGATGCCGGTCGCTTCTCCCTTCTTGCCGCTCGCGTGGAGCGGGAGCACCGCGCAGGCGGCGAGGAGGATGGCAGTAGCGAAGCGCGGCAGGGTCATGAGGCGCAGCTTGCCTGCGCGGGGTGGGTTTGAGAATCGAAAAATCGGCCGTTAGCTGGGGACGGGGTTCCGGATTGACGTGAGGGGCGGGTCCGGTCATGGTCCGGCCGTTCCATGACTCAGGTCTCCACCCATCGTATGCACCAAGGCTTTGCGTATCTCCGCAAAGTCTGGCCGGCGTGCCGGGACGAGATCGTGATGGGATAGTTGGATTCCCGAACCCTTTTCGCCCCGTCCGCCTTCACCGGTGGCCGGGGCTTTTTTTGTGCCTTTTCCGAAGATGAACCCGAAGCCCGACGATGCCTCGCTGTGGAAGGATTTGAGATCCTTGCCGACAGAATACTGGATTTTGTTCAGCGGGACCCTGGTCAACCGCTTCGGGCACTTCGTGATCCCGTTCCTGGCGATCTATCTGGCGCAGCAGGGGCATGACGCCAAGGTGGCGAGCCTTGCGCTGGGGGCGTACGGGGCGGGGGCGCTGATCGCCGGTGCGATCGGGGGATACCTGGCGGACCGGATCGGACGCAAACACACGATGCTGCTTGCCTGCACCGGATCGGCGATATCGATGCTGCTGCTGTCGCTGGCGCGCGGGGTACCGGAACTGGTGTGTTTCACCTTCCTCAACGGCTTGCTGTCGGCGATCTACGGGCCGGCCGCGGGGGCCTTGATCGCGGACCTGATCCCGCCGCAACTGCGGGTGCGGGCCTACTCGTGCCAGAGGTTCGCGATCAATCTCGGCTTCGCCGCGGGGATGGCGACGGCGGGTTTCATGGCGGGGCGTTCGTTCGCCGCGCTGTTCTTGGTGGATGCGGCGACGACGATGATCCTGGGCGTGCTGGTATTCTTCGGGGTGAAGCGGCGGCCGCGTGTGGCGAAGGAACACAGCGGCTGGGGAATCGCATTGAGGCACATGAAGACGAATGTGCCTTTCCAACTCGCGGTGGCGTCGTCGTTGCTGATCGGAGTGATCTTCTGGCAGATGAGCAGCAGCTACGCGCTGCAGACCACGAAGGCGGCGGGGTTGGATGAGAAGACCTACGGCCTGCTGATGGCATTGAACGGGATCATGATCGTGTTTCTGGAACTGCCGCTGACGGGTTATACCAAACGGTTCCCGGCGGTGCTGACGATGGCCACGGGCTATGCGATCGTGGGAATCGGGATGGGGATGAACGCGATGGGCGCCTCGCTGCCGATCCTGGTGATCAGCATGGTGGTGTTCACGGTGGGCGAGATGATCGCGCTG
>CAMLOZ010000125.1 GCA_946481625.1 uncultured Haloferula sp.
TCGGCAAAAAGCTCGGTATGACCCGCCTCTTCGATGAGAAGAGCCAGGCCATGATCCCCGTCACCGTCATCGAGGTGAGCGGCAACACCTGCCTTCAGGTCAAGACCGTCGAAAAGGACGGTTACTCCGCTGTTCAAGTCGGCTACGATGACAAGAAGGAGTCCCGCACGGACAAGCCTTCGCTCGGCCACTTCAAGAAGCACGGTTCCGCGCCGAAGTACTTGGTGCAGGAGTTCCGCTTCCCCGCCGACCAAGCCGCTCCGGAAACGCACACCGGCCTTGAGACCTTCACCGCCGGCCAGTGGGTCGACGTGATCGGCACCTCGAAGGGCCGCGGTTTCCAAGGTGCCGTGAAGCGCCACGGCTTCGGTGGTCTGAAGATGACCCACGGCTCCATGATGCACCGCCGGACCGGTGCCATCGGCTGCCGCTCCACTCCCGGCCGCGTCTGGAAGAACCAGAAGATGCCCGGACACATGGGTGACGTGCCCCGCACCGTCCAGAACCTCAAGGTTGTGGCCGTGCGCCCCGAGGACGGCGTGATCCTGATCTCCGGCGCCATCCCCGGTGCCAAGGGCAGCTACGTGACTGTCCGCCCCGCCAAGAAGAAGACCGCCGCCGCCTGAGGCACCGCGTCTGAACCGTAACTCTCACACGCATCCCAGTCATGCCCGCGAAAACTTTCACCGCTGACGCCGCCCAGAGCGCGAACATCCAGCTCGCCGAAGCCGACAAGGGCGGCCAGGCCGTGCACGATCTCGTGACCGCCTACCGCGCCAACCGCCGCACCGGTTCCGCGAATTCCAAGACCCGTGGCGAAGTCCGCGGCAACAACAAGAAGATCTACAAGCAGAAGGGCACCGGCAACGCCCGCCACGGCGACAAGCGCGCCCCGATCTTCGTCGGCGGTGGCGTCGTCTTCGGCCCGCGTCCGCGCGATTACTCGAAGCACGTGCCGAAGAACGTCCGCAAGCTCGCCTTGCGCCGCGTCCTCGGCGACCTCGTCCGCGAGGAGTCGATCAAGACCCTGCCTTCCTTCTCCATCTCCGATGGCAAGACCAAGTCCTTCATCTCCGCCGTGACCGCCGAGGTCGAGGCCAAGAAGGTGCTGATCGTTGCCAAGAGCTTCGACGACAAGACCTACCTCGCCGCCCGCAACGTGGCTTGGGCCCAGCTCGTTACCGCCGAGAGCGTGAACGTCGAGGAGCTCATCCACGCCAATGCCGTGCTCGTCGTCGAAGACGCGCTCGAGACCCTCGCCAAGCGCACCGCCTGACCCTTATCGCTGAACACGCGCCATGAAAGACATCTACCAAGTCATCAAGAACGTCCGCCTCAGCGAGAAGGCCACCATGCTCCAGGAGACCAACAATGAGGTCGTCCTCGAGGTGGATCGCAACGCCAACAAGCTCGATATCAAGCGCGCCGTCGAAACCCTCCTGAACAAGAAGGTCGAGGCCGTCCGCACCGCGAACTACGACGGCAAGGAGCGCCGCAAGCGCCGTGCCGATGCAGGCCGCACCAACCACTGGAAGAAGGCCATCGTCCGCCTCAAGGAGGGCGAATCCCTCGATCTCATCTGATTTTCCACCGGCTAACCCCGAACCAACCTCACCAGAGCCATGCCTCTCAAGGAGTTCACACCCAATACCCCGTCCGAACGCTACAAGGTGCTTCCGTCCTTCGACGAGATCACCAAGCACAAGCCGGAGAAGAGCCTTCTTACCCCCCTCAAGAAGAGCGGCGGCCGCAACAACACGGGCCGGATCACCACCCGCCACATCGGCGGCGGACACAAGCGTCACTACCGCCTGATCGACTTCAAGCGGACCAAGTTCGACGTGCCCGCCACCGTGGTCGGCATCGAATACGATCCGAACCGCACCTGCCGCATCGCCCTGATCCAATACAAGGACGGCCAGAAGAGCTACATCCTCGCTCCTGCCGGTCTGGAAGTGGGTGCCACCGTCGTCGCCGGCGAGAAGGCCGCCCCGAAGGTCGGCAACGCGATGCCGCTCAAGAGCGTCCCGCTCGGCACCGCGATCCACAACATCGAGCTGATCCCGGGCAACGGCGGCAAGGTCGCCCGCGCCGCCGGCCAGCAGGCCGTGCTCTCCAACCGCGAAGGCGGCTGGGCGCTGGTCAAGATGCCTTCCGGTGAAATCCGCCGCTTCAACGAGTCCTGCCTCTGCACGATCGGCACCGTCGGCAACCGCGACCACATGAACGAAGTGTCCGGCAAGGCCGGCCGCACCCGCTGGCAGGGCGTCCGCCCGACCGTCCGCGGCATGTGCATGAACCCCGTCGACCACCCGAACGGCGGTGGCGAGGGCAAGTCGAAATCCGGTGGCGGTCGCCAGCACCTTCTCAGCCCCTGGGGCCACGCGAAGGGCCAGAAGACCCGCAAGCCGAAGAAGGTCACCAGCACCTTCATCGTCGAAAGCCGCCACTCCAAGAAGCGCTAACCTTTACCCCACGAACTCATGCCTCGCTCTCTCAAGAAGGGTCCGTACATCGACCAGAAGCTTCTGGCCAAGATCGATACCGCGATCGCCGCGAACGACAAGAAGCCGATCAAGACCTGGAGCCGCGCCTCCATGGTAACCCCGGATTTCGTCGGCCTGAACTTCGCCGTGCACAATGGCAAGACCTTCGTCCCGGTGTACGTCACCGAGAACATGGTCGGCCACAAGCTGGGTGAATTCGCCCCGACCCGTCTGTTCCGCGCCCACGGCGGTATCGGCAAGAAGTAAGATCAACGCCCGCTTTCCGCCGCCATGCGCCTCCACCGTTCCATCGCCCTCGCCGCCGCAGTCTCCGGACTGTCCGCGGGTGCGTGGACCTGTGCCGCGCAGGAAGCGGATGTGGCCGCGCTCCAATCGACCATCGAGGCGCTCCGCCAGCGCAACGAGTCGCTCGAAAAAAGTATCCTCGAGGCCAACCGCGCCGAGAAGGAAGCCTCCGAGCAGCTCGCCCGCGTCCGCCAGCGTCTCGAAGCCCTCGGGCGCGACCTTCTGGACGGCGGCGACGAGCGCCTCGTCCAGGCCACCGCGGATCTCCAGATCCTCGGCAGCCGGGTCTCGAATCTTGAAGGTGCTTCCAGCCGCCTCGTCGCGGTGATCACGGACTACCTCCGCCAGGCGGTGGCTGCCGATCCGGAAGCACGGCTTCGTGTCGAAACTGCTATCAGGGAGCTTGACTCCCTGCTGGGAGTGGTGCAGAAGCCCGCCCCCGCGGCCTCCGGTTCCGCCGGCAACGCGAAGGTAATGAATGTCGACCCGCAAAGCGGCCTGCTCGTCCTCAACATCGGGGAGAACCAGGGTGCCCGCATCGGCACCACCTACCGCCTCGTCCGCGGGGAACAACCATTCGGCTCCGCCATCGTGGCCGACGTCCGCCGCAACGTGTGCGGTGCCTTTGTCGAGGAACTCGACCCGGGAGCCGAACCGGTCCGCCTCGGCGATTCCGCCATTCTCATCACACAGCCCGGCCGCTGAAGGCCCCATTTTCCGCAACGTTTCACCGACCCAGATCCATGGAAGTCAAGAGCAGCACCAAATACGTCCGCCTCTCGCCGAAGAAGGCCCGCGACGTCGCCCGTGAAATCCAGGGCCTTCCCGTGTCGAGCGCGCTCGACATCCTCACCTTCACCCCGAAGAAGGCGGCAGCCCTCATCAACAAGACGCTCAAGACGGCCATCGCCGATGCCGAGCACAACTTCTCCCTCAGCGCCGAGACGCTGATCGTGAAGGAAGCCGTGATCGGCGCGGGTCCGGTGCTCAAGCGCTTCTCGCCCCGTGCCAAGGGTTCCGCGGGCGGCATCCTCAAGCGCACCAGCCACATTTTCATCACCCTGGCCGAAGCTCCCGAAGGCGGTGCCAAGCCGAAGAAGATCAACGTTTCCAAGAAGGCTGCCGGCAAGCAGGCCTGATCCCACCACTCACCGCACCTTATCATGGGCCAAAAAGTCAACCCCATCGGTTTCCGTCTCGCCGTCTCCAAGGACTGGCGCTCCAAGTGGTTCGCCGCCGGCAAGGATTACGCCGAGAAGCTCCACGAGGACCTCAAGATCCGCGGTTACATGCGCCAGCGGCTCCAGTTCGCCGCTCTGGCCCGCGTGGTCATCGAGCGCGCCTGGAATAGCGTCCGCGTGACCCTCCACACCTCCCGCCCCGGCCTGATCATCGGTCGCAAGGGTTCGGAGATCGAGCGCATGACCAAGGAACTCTCCGACATCTGCAAGGGTGCCCAGGTCAAGATCGACATCGTCGAGATCCGCAAGCCCGAGCTGGATGCCCAGCTCATCTGCGAGCAGGTCGCCGTGCAGCTCGAGCGCCGTATTTCCTTCCGCCGCGCCATGAAGCGCGCCGTGCAAACCGCCATGGACTTCGGTGCCGATGGCATCCGGATCCGTTGCGCCGGCCGTCTCGGCGGTGCGGATATCGCCCGCTCCGAGTGGTATCGCGAAGGCAAGGTGCCGCTCCAGACCCTGCGCGTCCCGCTCGACTACGGTTTCGCGGAAGCCCGCACCGTTTACGGAATCATCGGCATCAAGTGCTGGGTGAACAAGAAGGAAGACGACGGCTCCTCCCCGCGCCCCGAGCGTGGCGGCGACCGCCGCGACCGTCGTGACAACCGCGGCCCCGGCGGCCCGCGCCCGCCACGCGGCAACCAGTAAGATCACTTTTCAATTTAACCATTTCCCCAAGGAGGACTGAGCCATGCCCTTGATGCCCAAACGCACGAAGTTCCGGAAGTCGCACCGCGGCAGCCGGGCCGGCAATGCACAACGCGGAACCACCGTCGCCTTCGGTGACTTCGGACTCCAGGCGCTCGACCGCGGCTGGATGACCAACCGCCAGATCGAAGCCTGCCGTATCGCGATCAACCGCTTCCTCAAGCGTAAAGGTAAGGTGTGGATCCGCATCTTCCCGCACAAGTCGATCACCGCCCGTCCGCCGGAAACCCGTATGGGTAAGGGCAAGGGTGCCGTCGAGGCCTGGGTCGCCGTGATCCGCCCCGGCAACATGCTGTTCGAAGTCGCCGGCGTACCGGAGTCGCAGGCCAAGGAGGCCATGCGCCTTGCTTCCTACAAGCTCGGCCTTCCGACCCGCTTCGTCGTCCGCAACCCGCACGCCTGAGGCACCACCTTTTAACGATCCATTGTCATGGCCAAGACCAAGTCCAAGGACATCAAGGAGCTCTCCGTGAAGGAGCTCGAGTCCAAGCTCCGCGACCTCAAGGAAGAGGGTTTCAACCTCCGCCTCCAGAAGGCCACCGGGACGCTTGAGAATTCCGCCCGCATCCGCACGGTCCGCCGCGAGGCTGCCCGTGTCCAAACCGTGCTCACCGACCGCCGCAGCAAGCAGGCTTGAGCCGTCCCGCACCAGCAACCACCAGCGAATCCACTTCCATGAGCGAGCAGCCCCAGCAGGAGACCGCCAAGCACATCCGCAAGACCCGCGTCGGCGTCGTCACCTCGAACAAGATGAGCAAGACGCTCGTCGTCGAGCACGTCGCCCGCGTTCCGCACCCCACTTTCAACAAGATCGTCAAGCGCTCGAAGAAGTACTACGTGCACGACGAAAAGGGTGAAGCCCAGATCGGCGACAAGGTCCGCATCATCGAGACCCGCCCGCTCTCCAAGCTGAAGCGCTGGACCCTCGAGAAGGTGCTCTCGCACTAAGTTTTCAGCCGGTTCTACCGATCCTTTCACAACCTACGCCTTTCCCGCCATGATCCAGATGGAATCCCTTGTAACGGTCGCCGACAACACCGGCGCCCGCTCCGCCAAGATGATCGGTGTTCTCGGCAAGCGCTCCCGCACCGCCCAGATCGGTGACATCATCACCGCCCACATCCGCGACTCGATCCCGACCGCCTCGGTCAAGAAGGGCTCCGTCGTCAAGGCCGTGGTCGTGCGCACCGCTTTCCCGATCCGCCGCGCCGACGGCTCCGTCCTCCGCTTCGATGGCAACGCCATCGTCATCATCGACAAGGACAACAACCCGAAGGGCACCCGCATCTTCGGACCGGTTGCCCGCGAACTGCGCGAGAAGCAGTTCATGAAGATCGTCTCCCTCGCTCCCGAGGTCCTCTGATTCTCACACCTCGTTTCACGAAATGAAGACTCACGTTAAGAAGGGCGATCAGGTCAAGATCATCGCCGGAAACTCCAAGGGCAAAACCGGCACCGTGGTGTCCGTGGATGCCGCCAAGGGCAAGGTCGTCGTCGAAGGCGCCCGCACCGTCATCAAGGCCACCCGTGCCTCCGAGAAGAACCCCGACGGCGGGTTGGTCTCCCAGGACGGGGCCGTTCATATCTCCAATGTCAAGAAACTGGGCTGAGGCCACCGCCTTTGCCCGCGCTTAAGCGCAACAACCGAAGCGCTGACCCGCTAAAACAACATGAGCACCCCAGTACTGCAAAAGCACTACACGGATAAGGTCGTGCCGGCTCTCAAACAGAAGCTCGGCTACGCCAATCCCCATCAGGTCCCGCGTCTTGAAAAGATCGTGGTGACCTCCTGCATGGGCAAGTCTCCCGACCGCAAGGTCGCCGTGGACGATGCCGTCGCCGAGATTGCCAAGATCACCGGCCAGAAGCCGTCGATCACCTTCTCGAAGAAGGCCGTGGCGAACTTCAAGCTCCGCGAGGGCGAACCCCTCGGTGCCCGCGTGACCCTGCGCGGCGTCCGCATGTGGGAGTTCCTGCACCGCTTCATCAACATCACGACGCCGAACATCCGCGACTTCCGCGGCATCTCGCCGAAGAATTTCGACGGCAAGGGCAACTACGCCGTGGGCTTCGCCGACCAGTCCATCTTCCCGGAAATCGAGCTCGACCAGATCAAGCGCACCATCGGTTTCGACATCATCTTCGTCACCTCGGCCAAGACCGACGACGAAGGCCGCTCCCTGCTCACCGAGCTGGGATTGCCCTTCCGCGACATCAAGAAAGCGGAAGCAACCGAAGGCGCCGCCGCCTGATCCTGACACTCCCAAGGAACCACCATCATGGCCGTTCTCACCGATCCCATTTCCGATTTCCTCACCCGCTTCAAGAACTGCTGCCGCGCCGGCAACGAACAGTTCAAGGCTCCCTATTCCCGCATCAAGGCGGACATCGCCAAGATCCTGCAGGAAGAAGGCTACATCTGGGGCTACGAAGTCGTCTCCGAATCCGGTCACCCCGAGCTCAAGGTCAAGGCCCGCTATGTCGACGGCCGCCCCGTGCTCACCGACCTGAAGCGCATCTCCAAGCCGGGCCGCCGCGTCTACTGCGGTGCCAATGAAATGCCCCGCGTCCTCAACGGTCTGGGCATCGCCGTCATCTCCACCTCCAAAGGCGTCATGACCGGAGCCACCGCCAAGCGCAGCTCGCTCGGTGGCGAAGTCATCGCCCACGTCTGGTAAACCCCAACCCGAGAAAGGAATACTACCATGTCACGAGTTGGTCTCAAACCGATCTCCCTGCCCGCCAAGGTCAGCGTGAAGGTCGATGCCGGCAAGGTCGTCGTCGAAGGCCCGAAGGGTAAGCTCGATCTCGCGCTTCCCTCCGGGATCTCCATCAAGGCGGAAGACACGAGCGTCGTCGTTTCCCGCGCCACCGAAGGCCGCACCCACCGCGCGCTGCACGGCACCGTCCGCAGCCTGGTGAACAACATGATCACCGGAGTCTCCCAAGGCTTCGTCAAGGACCTTGAAATCCAGGGCGTCGGTCTCCGCGCCGCCGTCAAGGGCAAGGACCTCGACCTGTCCCTGGGCAAATCCCACCCGATCCTTCACCCGATCCCGGCCGGTCTCACCGTCACCGTGAACGAAAACACCAAGATCAAGGTGGAAGGTATCGACAAGCAGCTCGTCGGGCAGTTCGCTGCCGACGTCCGCGGCTATTACCCGCCGGAACCCTACAAGGGCAAGGGCGTCCGCTACGCCGGAGAGCACGTCCGCCGCAAGGAAGGCAAGAGCGTCGGCAAGTAACCCGCAACCCTTTCCCGAACATGAGCAAGATCAATCGCAAGGAAGGACGCCGCCGCATCCACGCGCGCATCCGCAAGAAGGTCGCCGGAACCGCCGAGCGTCCCCGCCTCGCCGTGCATTACTCGAACCAGCACGTTTACGCCCAGGTCATCGACGATGTCGCCGGCCGCACCCTCGTCTCCGCCTCGACACTCGACAAGAGCATCGAGAAAGCCGCCTCGAACGTCGAATCCGCCGCGAAGGTGGGTGCACTCGTCGCCGAGCGTGCGAAGGCAGCCAATGTCAGCGCCGTGGT
>CAMLOZ010000126.1 GCA_946481625.1 uncultured Haloferula sp.
AGCGAGATCGAGCTGCCGGCTGCCCGACAGCTCGTCCGCGAGGGTGCGGTAAGCCTTGTTCCAGAGGACGGCGGGCAGGAATCCGGGATCGAGGACCGGGGGACAGGCGAGAGGAAGATCAGAGAGACCGGGAGCGGAGGCCGTCATGAATAGCGAGAGTCAGGGCCAAATCCTGCCGAAATGGAATGATTTAATGCGAATCAATACACGGGAATTGCGAAGCCACGTGACAATCCCGATACATCGCGGGGGATTCTTGTTGCAAACCCATCTCAATTGCAGGACTCTAACCGCGATGGCGCTTGCGAGGGCAACCGATCTGCATGCCGACAGCCTGCTCAGCTTGAGCCAGGCGAAGGTGGGGTGTGATTTCCAGATCAAGCTGCTCAGCGGCCCGGCCTGCGAGCAACTCCGCGATCTGGGTTTTTGCGAGACGTTGCAGGTTCGCAAGCTGGCGGATGGCCGCAATCTGATTTGCTCGGTGTGCGGCACGCGGCTCGCCCTGAGCCGCGAACTGGCCAGCCAGGTCATGGTGGCCGTCGCCTGATTTTCCGATGTCCGGTTCACCCGAAACCGTCGCCCTGGCCGGCAATCCCAACGCCGGGAAAACCACGCTCTTCAACGCCCTGACAGGCTCCACGCAGCGCACCGGGAACTATGCCGGCGTGACCGTGGAGCGGAAGTCTGGCGAAATGTTTACCCCGCACGGGCGCAAGCTCCGGGTGGTGGACCTGCCCGGCTGCTACTCGCTGGAGGGAGGCAGCCCCGACCAGGAGATCGCCCGCAAGGTGCTGCGCGGGGAGATCGAGGAGGAAGCGCGGCCCGACATCGTGGTGTGCGTGGTGGATGCCTCGAACCTCGAACGCCATCTCGTCCTCACCTTGCAGGTGATCGAACTCGGCCTGCCGGTGGTGATCGCGTTGAACATGGTGGACATGGCCGAGAAGGCCGGGCTGCGGCTCGACCCGGCGAAGATTTCCGAGGAACTCGGCGTGCCCGTGGTGCCGGTGCAGGCGAATGCGAACAAGGGAATCGTGGAGCTGAAACAGGCGCTGCGTCACCCCTTCCCCGCCGTG
This sequence comes from uncultured Haloferula sp., assembly GCA_946481625.1. Next base: position 1,077 of record CAMLOZ010000126.1, read on the forward strand.
CCCGGAGCACCGTGGAAAGACGGGGCCGGCGAGATTGGCGAGCGTCGCCGGGCTTTCGTGCTGCAGATCTGTGAAGTGGCGGCACGCCGGCCGGACGCCCACACGAGCACGGTCTCCGACAAGATCGACTCGGTGCTGCTGCATCCCGTCTGGGGCTGGATTTGCTTCGCGGTGATCATGCTCCTGATCTTCTGGAGCATCTTCTCCTTCGCCTCGATCCCAATGGATGCGATCGAGGCTGGAAAGGAATGGCTGGGAGCCACCGCCCAGGAATGGCTCACGGCCAAAGCGGTCAGTCCGGATCTGATCGACCTCGTGACGGGCGGGATCATCGAAGGCGTCGGCAGCGTGGTCGTCTTCCTGCCGCAGATCATCCTGCTCTTCTTCTTCATCGGCCTGCTGGAGAGTTCCGGCTACATGGCCCGCGCCGCTTTCCTCATGGACGGAGTGATGGGCAAGGCCGGCCTGAGCGGCAAGGCCTTCTTGCCCCTGTTCAGTTCCTATGCCTGCGCCATTCCCGGCGTGATGGCCACCCGCACGATCGACTCGGCGAAGGAACGGCTTGTGACCATTTTCGTAGCTCCTTGGATGAGCTGCTCGGCGCGTCTGCCCGTGTATCTGGTGCTGGTCCCGCTACTGTTGGGCGGCAAGGGCGGCTTTATCCAAGCTCTGGTCTTCTTCGGCATCTACGCCTTGGGCACGCTGACCGCCTTCGTTGTCGCGCGGATCCTTCGCGGAAAGCTCGGTCCGGACGAGGTCGTGAAGCACTTCATGCTGGAACTGCCGCCCTACCGGCTGCCGCAATGGAGCTACGTTTTCCGACATGTGCTGGGCCGTGCCGGTGCCTTTCTGCAGAAGGCCGGAACCATCATCCTCGCCATCTGCGTGTTGCTCTGGGCGGCGCAGACGTATCCCAAGAAGGAAGGCACGGAGGACAAGGGCGAGTTGCTCGACCACAGCATCATGGGGCGTGTCGGCCATCTCACAGAACCCTTGGTCAAACCGCTTGGCCTGGACTGGCGCGGTGGCACAGCGATCCTGACGTCGTTCGCGGCCCGCGAAGTCTTCGTGTCCTCCATGGCGCAGCTCTTCCATGTGGAGGAAGGGGAGGACGACGAGGCAACGCAGGCTTCCTTGAGAGAGCGGCTCGGTTCGGAGACTTGGCCGGACGGGCGGAAGATGTTCACCATTCCCGCCGTCCTTTCCCTCCTGGTCTTCTTCATTTACGCCCTGCAGTGCTTGCCGACTTCGGCGGTCGTGGCCAGGGAGTCGGGCTCATGGAAATGGGCGGTCGGGCAGTTCTTCTTCATGAGTGCCTTTGCCTGGGTAGCCGCCTTGATCGTGTTCCAAGTCTCATCGATCTTCCTGAAATGAGCGGCTGGGAGACATGGATCATCGTCGGTGCCGTGGTGCTCGCCACCGCATACCTGGCACGGGTCGCCACCCGCAGGAACAAGAAAAAGAGCTGCGGGCGGAATTGCGGCTGCGGCAAGAAGTAGCGCAACTTTCCAAAGTTGCGGCCTTGGCGCGGCTTGAAGAATGGAAGAAGCCGCTCCCTCGCAGAGCGGCTTTCCACTACACAACTTGGGAAGTTGCACTACTTGGGCCGACGGGAATCTACCCGCCGGCCCATGGTCGAAATTACAACGAAATGCTTCCGCGCCCGTTCAAGGCGTCACCAGTTCCGGCGCAGGCCGCTTCTTCGGCGCGGGCTCCTTGCCTTTCTGGGTGCCGAGCCAGGCCACCACGTCGCGAAGTTCGGTCGGTGAAAGGATCGCGCCCATCGGCGGCATGGCGGAGACGGGAGGCAGCATGGATTCGACATCGCTCTTCCGCACCCGCAGCACCTTGCCGCTGTTGTCGAGATCCACATGGTCGGCGGTGTCCGAGACGACGAGGCCCGAGACGACCTTGCCACCCTTCAAGGTGACCGAGGAGATGCCGAAGCCCTCGGCGACCTTCGCGCCGGGATTCACCAGGGATTCGAGGAAGAACTTGGCATCCCCGCGCTTGCCCACGGCTTCCAGGCTCGGGCCAGCATCGCCGCCGCCGTGGCCACCACCGGCGGAGTGGCAGCGCATGCACTGCGCCGCAGGTTGGGATTCGAAGATCTGCCCGCCCTTCTTGGCATCGCCACCTTGCAAGGACCCGAGATAGGGTGCCAGCGGATCGGAGGAAGCCGCGATGGCCGCCTTGTAGGCATCCAGGGAAGCCTTCACAGAGGTCTCACTGCGCTTGGCCGCCGCATCGAGCAACTCCAGAGCGGAAGGCGAGACACCGGAGCTCTCCTTGAGCTTCCCGAGCGCCTCCGCAAAGAGCGAGTCCGTGCCGGGAGCCTGCAGGTTCGCCGCGATCTTCCACGCTTCCTGCTGACGGTGCGCGCTGGAATGGGTCGTGGCGGCACGCACGGCTTTCAATGCGGCCTCCGGGCTCGTCGCAGCGAGCCGTTTCACGGCACCGATCGCCAGATCGTCGTCTTTCCCCGCCGTCAGTTCGCCAAGCAGGGCATCGAGGCCAACCGACTTGCGTGAGGCATAGAGATCGAGCGCTTCCGAGCGTGCGGCACCCGGCAAGCCGACGTTCATGACGATGCCCTTCAGCGTGCCATTGTCCACCGAGGAAAGATCGAGCTTGTAGGTATTAACCAGCGCGAGCGCCGGTTCGGCCAGCTTGCCTTCGAGCTTGAGCAATCCCGAGAGCGCGGGATTCAGCACGGCCGTCACCTTGGAGGGATCGCGTTCCGGAAGCGGGGCCCAGCGGCCCAGCGACTGATCGACCGCGTGCGGCTTGTTCCAGATGCCGATCAAGCGCAACGCTTCCTCGCGGGCATGCTCCGGAGCCTTCGGATCGAGGACGACGCCCAGCACCCGCTTCAGGTTGACATCGTCGCCAAGGCGGAAGGCGCTGTGGAGAAGACGACGCCAATCCATCTGCGTGAGCTTGGCAGGAGGCTGGTCGAGCAAGGCCGCCACCGTGGAGCGCACTTCCTCGATGCCAACGTCGTGGATTGCACGCATCGCCTCGCGGGCGACCTTCGCGTCGTCGTCATGAAGGAACGCAGCGACCTGCGGGTCCTTCATCTTGCGCAAGGCGACAACGGCAGCGAGACGCAGCGAAGCATCCTCATGCTGGTTCAACGCCGCGATCTGGCGGGCATCGCCGAACAAGGTAAGCGCGTAGGATCCGGCGTGGCGGATGTAGGGGTCCTGGTTCTTCTCCAGCATCTCCCAGATGAAGGGGATCGCGGCACCGACCTTCATCTTGCCGGCGGCGATGGCGGCGAAGGCACGCACCCGCGGCGATTCGTCGGCGAGCAGCTTCGCGAAGGGCAGGCCCGGATCGGCCAAGCCCGACTCGCCGATGACCTTGACCGCCTGGGCGCGGACCTCCGCATCGGCATCGATCGCCAGCGGAGCGAGCAGCTTGTTCGCCTTCTCGCGGGTCTCCTTGTTGGGGATCGCCACGAACTCGTCGCCGTTCGAGGGCAGGACCGCCGAACCGCGGCGCGCGATAACGCCCAGACCCCAGACGCCGTGAAGACGGGTGAGCGTGCCTTTGCCCTCCTTCGCGGCCTTACCGAGGATGTCCATGCCGTCCGGCTTGCGCGTCAAAGCGAGTCCGGCCCGCAGGCGCACGCGCATGTCGTGATGCGAGAGCAGCTTCTCAAGCCCGGGAGACGGGCGCTTCTCGAAGCCCCGCTCGATGATCTCCGCCGTCTCCGCAGCCTCCTCGGCCCGCCACATCTTGTCGGCATTGATCGAATACACGCGGCCATCCTCGTGCGATTCCCAGCCGCCGATGAAGTCGGTCACGTAAACCTTGCCATCCCAGGAATACTCCACGTCGGTCGCGGCCGCGCCCCAATTGATCTGGCGGGAATCGGCGAGTTTCATCCCGGCACCGGAAGGCTCGAGCTTGAAGGACCAGATCCCCGAATTCGCAGCACCGCCGCGATAGTCGCAGATCAGGAAGCGGCCCGCTTCGTTCTCGAGGAAACCGGTGCCCGGGTGATAGGTCAGGCCGGAAGGCCCGGAGGTCAGGTTCGCCACCGGCGGCACGATGTACGCCGGCTGGGCCTCGTTCAGCGGTGCCCACATGCGCTCTTCCATCCAGCGGTTCGGCGGATGCTCCTCCATGCCGATCTGCCGGTGGAAGCTGTGGAGCGCCTGGTGATCCATCGTCCAACCGGAGTCCGCGCCTTCCATCACGTAAACGATGCGGGCTTGGTCGCCCTGGTCCGAGTTGTTGTCCACGGAGATGGCATTTCCGTATTCGTCGAAGGCGAGTTCCTTGGGATTCCGCAGTCCGGTATGGATCACCTCGAAGTTCGAGCCATCCGGATCGAAGCGGAAGACGCAACCCTGGTCGGGCATCTCGTAACGCTTGCCTTCCTTGGTCGTGAGATTCATGCCACGGTCGCCGAGCGTGCCGTAGATCCGGCCATCGGGCCCGAGCGCGAAGCCATTGAGGTCGTGACCGGAGAAAGAAACCCGCACGCCGAAGCCGTCGAACATCGCCTGGCGTTCCTCGGGCTTGTCGGCCTTGCCATCGCCGTCCTTGTCGCGCAGGGCCCAGATCTTGGGAATGCATGCCATATAGACGGTGCCTTCGTACTCAAAGACACCGGCGGCGGGACCGTCCAAGAGATCATTGAAGCCGTCCGCGTAGATCGATGAGTTCGTGGACTTGCCGTCCTCGCCCGGCGGGGAGAGCAGGCGCACCTTGTCCGCCACCTCGGTGAGGAACTTGAGCGAAGTCTTCTCCTCCTTGCCCTGCCACTTCTCATGCATCTTGCGGCGATCCTCCGTGGTGCGGGACGCGATGTCGTCCAGATACCAATAGAGGTGATCGCGGTTGTCCGGCACCCCATGGCGGAAGCGGTGGGTTTCGGTCACGTAGATCTCGCCCTTTTCACCGAAGGCGAGGGCCGTCGGGGAAGTCACGCCGCCGTTCTTGTAGTCCGCGACGATCTTGATCTTCGTGCCTTCCGGCACGGTCACGCCACCGATCACATCGCTCGCGACCAGTCCCGCCATGTGAGGCTTGCCACCCTTGGTCGGCGGCGGGAACTTCTGATTCGCGTAGTCGGTCATCAGGAAGTGGTCGGCGGCGATCATCCCCCAGCCTCCCGTCACCTCGTCATAGATCCGGATCTGTGCGTTCTTGCCCTTGAATTGACTCACGTCCCATACTTGGGTGCGGAACTGGAGCGAATTCTCGCCCGTGGCGTCGAGCACCGGTTTGCCATCGACCATCAATTGCACCCCGACCTTTCCCGGGTGCTTACCACCCGCGATGAGGAAGCAGATGTAGTTCTCGGTGATCTTGAAAGCCGGTGACGTGAGCGACCCTGTCGAGGCATCGCCCCCATGGGCGGAACATGCGACCGAGTCCTGCGCATAGGCGGTGAGCGGGGAAGTCAGGCCATCCATTTCCGCGCCGCTGGGTGCCAACCCGAATGCCGCGCCCTCGACTTTCCAATCGCCATATCCGTCGCCCTCGAAGGCTTGCAGCAGCTTCGTGGCCCCCAGCGAGGAGCCGGTGGCAAAGATCAGCCCGGAGGCGCAGAGCAATCGCATTCTCATGGCCGCAAACGCTAGCGGCTGAAGCGGGCTTGGCAATGATCCATGGCGGCGGGAATTGTCCGGGTTTGACATGCCCGCCGGGGACGGGAGGCATGGCGGGATTCTTTCAGAAATGCCGCGTTTGAAAGGCCCGCGGAGCGCTGGCATCGTGCGAATCACCCGTTCGAGGGAGAGAAAAATCCCCCACCCGTCCCTCGCCTGGGATCTCACCATCCCAGCACGGGCCGATAGCGCAAAAGACAGGTCAGAAAGGCAATGATTCCAACCATGCCGGACACCATGAAGACAGGTCTCCATGCAGGACGGCTACGGGACAAGAGAACCAACGATCCAAGACCCGCGAGGAAACCGCCTGGAATTCCCAACGTGGAGTATTTCATGGCGTGGCCTAACAGGTGATACGGCAGGTGGGCCTTCCAACGCGATTTCGCATAGTAGTCGAAAGCCTGCCGCTCACTTGTCGAAAGGGCGGCCTCCGAACCTATTCCTTTCGACGCCTTGAAATCCCGCTCGTAAAGCAACCATGCCGATCGCGGGGCGAGAATCCGCCATTTTGAATCAGGCTCTTGTTGCATTTTGCGTGCAATGGCACCGCCGCAGCGAAGGTTCAGGACCTCAATGGTCCCGACCAAGCCCATGCAGGCCAATGCGAGCAGAGGAATGAGGAATCGGAGGAGACGCAGAAGTAGGCTTCGCGACTCCTGGCCCATCCTCTCACAAGGCATGCAAAGGCCGCCGGTCCGCTCCGCGGTCGCCGCCTGGATCCGGCTCCCGCAAGCCGCGCAATGGATCACGGAATCGCTCTCCGGAGCAATGCCACTGGAGGACAAGATAGGTTTCATGCACAACGCCAGAAGGTCCGCGATTTGATCCCACAGGATCTGTTTGCTCTTCCGATGAAGGCCACATGAAAAAAGCGCGGAGCCGTGAGGCCCCGCGCTTGTGATGAAGATCAATCGTCTTGCGCGGCTTCGTCCGCTCAATCCATCGCCTTGATGATCGCGTCGCCGAACTCGGAGCACTTCACTTCCTTCGCGTCCTCCATCAGGCGGGCGAAGTCGTAGGTCACGGTCTTCGAGCCGATGGCGCCGTTGACGCCCTTGATGATGAGGTCGGCCGCTTCGGTCCAGCCGAGGTGGCGCAACATCATCTCGCCGGAGAGGATCACGGAACCCGGGTTCACCTTGTCCTGGTTGGCGTACTTCGGGGCGGTGCCGTGAGTGGCCTCGAAGATCGCGTGGCCGGTCACGTAGTTGATATTACCGCCGGGGGCGATGCCGATACCACCGACGCAGGCCGCGAGGGCGTCCGAGATGTAATCTCCGTTCAGGTTAAGCGTGGCCACCACGGAGTATTCCGCCGGGCGGGTCAGGATCTGCTGGAGGAAGGCATCGGCGATCACATCCTTGATGATGATGCCCGCCCCGCGCTTGCCTTCCGGGATCTTGCACCACGGGCCGCCGTCGATCTCGACCGCGCTGTATTCCTTTTGAGCGAAGGCATAGCCCCAATCGCGGAAAGCCCCTTCGGTGAACTTCATGATGTTGCCCTTGTGAACGAGGGTCACGGAGTCCTTGCCTTCGGCGATTGCGTATTCGAT
>CAMLOZ010000127.1 GCA_946481625.1 uncultured Haloferula sp.
AAGCTCCTCGTCCGCTTCCACCGTGCCTACGGCTGCCATGGTTCGCTGCCGCCGGTGGATGGCATGCACGCGGAAGACCTTGCCCGCCTGCTCAACGGCGCGCTGAAGGACTACCACCGCCGCGCCTCCGGAGATTGAAGCTCATGCCCGTCCTTACGCCGTCTCCTCACGCCCCTCGCGCCAGCGTTGCTGCTGGCCTCCTGCTCGCCGCTGCCTAAGAAATGCCCGGGCTCTACTGGGCGGAGACGCAGGACTACATCCGGGTCAATCGCGACGGCTCGATGTACTGGTCGCGAAACCTTCGTCGGGATCATCTCGGTCGAAGGGAAGGATTCCGCGACCGCGCACGTCGTCCGGCCCTCGGCATCCCCTTTCGTCTTCAGCGACTTCAAGTTCGCGGCGGACGGCTCGGCGATCGATGTGGGTTGGAAGTGGAGAAGACCTCACGGCGAGCCCGGCGGCTCGCACTATGCCAAGAATCCCTGAGCTGGAAAGAGAGGGCGGCCGGGAGGATCCGCAGCCCGGAAGCGGCAGCAGCGGCTCATCCCTCCCAGAAAGAGCCTGCACTTCTGCTTCTCCACAAGCTGCGGATCGTCGCGACCGCCCTCGTCTCGAAATCTGTTAGCCCGGATTACCAGCCGCCGCCAAGCGCCTTGTAAAGCCCAATGGAATTAACGGCCCGCGCGAGGCGGAGTTGGATCAGCGCCTGGCGCGCGTCGAACAAGTCCTGCTGGGCCGTCAGCACCTCGAAGTAGCTGTCCACCCCCTGCCGATAACGGGCGTCGGCAAGCTCGAAACGCTTCTCTTGCGCCGCGACCAGGCCTTGATAGGCCTCGATCTGGCCGGCCAAGCCGGTGCGCGCGGCAAGCCCGTCCGCCACTTCGCGGAAGGCCGTCTGGATCGTCTTCTCGTAGGTCGCGATCTCGATCTGCTTGCGGATCTGAGCGGCGTCGAGGTTGGCCTTGTTCAGACCGCCGTCGAAGATCGGCACGCTGATCTGCGGGGTGAAGGCCCAGGCCGAGGAACCGCTCTGGAACAGATCGCCCAAGCTGCGGCTGGCCGTGCCGCCGCTGCCGGTGAGCGTGACCCGGGGGAAGAATGCGGCGCGCGCGGCACCGATGTTCGCATTCGCGGCCTTGAGCTGGTGCTCGGCCTCAAGGATGTCCGGGCGGCGGCGCAGCAGGTCCGAGGAAACCCCTGCACGCACCTCGGACACCAACGCGCCTTCCAGCGAACGGCCCTCCGGCAGACCGCCGGGAACCGGTACGCCGATCAACACGGCCAGCGCGTTGTTCGTCTCCGCCACCCGCTGCTTGTAAGCCGCGAGCTGTGCCTTCGCCGTCTGCACCTGGATGTCCACCGAGCGCAGGTCGAGCTCCGACACGTCGCCCGCGTCGAAGCGCTTCTGCGTCAGGTCGTAGGTCTCGCTGACCGCATCCAGCGTCTGCTGGGCGAGATTGATCTGCTCGATCGCGGCACGCTGGTTGAAGTAGGCGTTGGCCACCTCGGACACCAGGGAGATCTGCACCCCCACGCGGGCTGCATCGCTCGCGAAGTACTGCTGGAGCGCCGCGTTGCTCTGGCTGCGGACCCGGCCGAAGATATCGAGCTCGTAGTTGGTCACGCCGACGGAGACCTCGTAGCCGCGCGATTCCACCGCCGTCGGGCTGTTGCCGAGCGTGGAGGGCGTGCGGGTCCGCGACCCGGCGGCAGCCACATTCACCGTGGGAAACAGCGCGCTGCGAGTGATGCCGTACTGGGCCCGCGTCGCCTCCACGTTCAGGGCGGCCACCCGCAGATCGCGGTTGTTTTCCAACGACATCTTGACCAGCCGCTTCAACCGCGGATCGGAGATGAACTTGTTCCAAGCGATGTCCGCGGACACCCCGCCCCCGGAATTTCCGGGATAGTTATCGGGAACGGGCGAGTCGACCTTCCCGAGCATCGGCTCGAGATTGCAAGAACCCAACAGGACGGGCAGGGTGATAGCGAGAAGATGCGGCTTACGCATGATTGAGGTCTCCGGTTAGAGGCTGGGAAGGTATTTCCGATTCCGGATTTTTGGCAGGACTAAAACGGTTCACGATGCTGCGGACGACGACATAGAACACAGGCACCAGGAAGATCGCGAGCAACGTCCCCGAGATCATGCCTCCTGCAACCCCCGTGCCAATCGCATTCTGACTCGCGGAGCCCGCGCCGGTGCTGATCACCAGCGGCACCACCCCGAGCACGAAGGCCATCGAGGTCATCAGGATCGGGCGCAGCCGTAGCTTCACCGCTTCCAGCGTCGCCTCGATCAGGCCCTTGCCCGCCTTCTCCAGGTCGAGCGCGAACTCGATGATCAGGATCGCGTTCTTGGTCGAGAGACCCACCGTGGTGAGCAGGCCCACCTTGAAATACACGTCGTTCGGCAGGTCACGGAAGGACACCGCGGCGAGCGCGCCCAGGATCCCCAGCGGGACCACCATGATGACCGCGACCGGAATCGACCAGCTCTCGTAGAGCGCCGCCAGACAGAGGAACACGATGAGGATGGAGACGCCGTAAAGCATCGGTGCCTGGTTGCCCGAGATTTGCTCTTCCAGAGACTGGCCGCTCCAAGAGTAGCCGATCCCCGGCGGAAGCTCCGCCGCCATCTTCTCCATCTCCGCCATTGCATCTCCCGAACTGCGGCCCGCGGCGGCCGAGCCCACGATGTTCACGGCGGGCAGGCCGTCGTAGCGCTGGAGCTGGGGCGAACCGTAGGACCACTTCGTCGTGGTGACGGCGGAAAGCGGCACCATCTTGTTGTCCTTGTTCCGCAACCACACCTTGCCGAGATCATCGGGCGACATCCGGAACTGCGCGTCGAGTTGCACGATCACCCGCTGCACGCGCGGACCATTCACGAAATTGTTCACGTACGCCGAACCGAAGGCCGTCTGCATGGTCTGGTTGATATCGGCAAGCGACACCCCCAGTGCGCTGGCCTTGTCTTGATCGAGGTCGATCTTGATCTGCGCCGCATCGTTCAGGCCCTGAGGGCGCACCTGCATCAGCGCCGGATTCTGCGCCGCCATCCCGAGCATTTGATCACGCGCCTCCATCAACTTGTCATGACCCACGCCGCCCACATCCTGCAGCCAGAAGTCGAAACCGGAAGAGGTGCCCAGCTCCGGGATGGCCGGCGGGTTCAGCGGGAAGACGATCGCGTCCTTGATCCCGCCCAGGTTCATGATCCCGCGCTTGATGATCTCCTGCACGCGGTGCTCCTTGCCCTCGCGCTCCTCCCACGGCTTCAGCCGCAGGAAGGCGAGACCGGAATTCTGGGCCCTGCCGGTGAAGCTGAAGCCGGCCACGGTGAAGTAGTGCTCGATCTCGGGCTGCTTCGCGAAGTATTCCTCCATCTTTTCCAGCGCCTCGCCGGTGCGCTCGTCGGTCGCGCCGTTCGGCAGGCTGACCAGAGTCAGGAAGTAGCCCTGGTCCTCTTCCGGCAGGAAGGAGGAAGGCATCCGCTTGTAGAGCACCGCCACCAGCACGCACACCGCGGCCAGCGCCACGATGCCCGTCCAAGCGTGCTTCAGGAAACCGCCGACCATCCTTTGGTAGCGGTTCGTGGTCGCCTCGAAGGCGCGGTTGAACCAGCCGAAGAAACCGCCCTTCGCGTGGTGATGTCCGGCGTCCACCTGCTTGAGCAGCGTGGCGCACAAGGCCGGCGTGAGCGACATCGCCAGGAACACCGAGAACAGCATGCACGACACCATCGACATCGTGAACTGCCGGTAGATCGTGCCCACCGAGCCACCGAAGAACGCCATCGGGATGAACACCGCCGTGAGCACCAGGGTGATGCCGATCAGCGCGCCGGTGATCTGCCCCATCGCCTTGCGGGTCGCCTCCTTCGCGGGAAGTCCTTCCTCGCTCATGATGCGCTCAACGTTTTCCACCACCACGATCGCGTCGTCCACCAGGATACCGATCGCGAGCACCATGCCGAACATGGTCAGCACGTTGATCGAGAAGCCGAAGGCCGCCATCAATCCGCAGGTGCCCAACAGGGCCACCGGCACCACCAGCGTGGGAATCAGCGTGGCGCGGAAATTCTGGAGGAAGAGATACATCACCAGGAAGACCAGGATGATCGCCTCCACCAGGGTCTTGAGCACTTCCTCCACGGAGATCTTCACGAAGGTGGAGGTATCCAGCGGGTAGATCACCTTCACGCCGGGCGGGAAGAATTCCTGCAGGCGCTCCACCTCCTTGCGCACGCCCTCCGCGGTATCCATCGCGTTCGCGGTCGGAGAAAGCTTCACCGCGGCTGCCGCCGTCGGCTTGCCGTCGATGCGTGCCTTGATGGAGTAATCCTGGCCACCCAGTTCCACCCGCGCCACGTCGCGCAGGTAAACGCGCGAGCCGTCGGTATTCACGCGCAGCACGATGTTCCGGAATTCCTCCGCCTCGCGCAGCGTCGCACGGCCTTGCAGGATCACGTTGAGCTGCTGGTTCTCCGTCGCGGGCAGCGAGCCGATCTGGCCGACCGGCACCTGGGTGTTCTGCGCCTGGATGGCGGCGTTCACGTCTCCGGGGGTCATCTTGAAACTCACCAGCTTGTCCGGATCGAGCCAGACGCGCATCGCGTACTGCGTGCCGAACTGGATCACCTCGCCCACGCCTTCCACGCGGCGGATGGGGTCGAGCACGCTCGCGGCAAGGTAATTGCCCAGCGCGATCGCATCCATGCTGCCGTCGTCGGTGGAGAGCGCGATGAACATCATGAAGTTCCGCGTCGCCTTCGCCACCACCACGCCCTGCTGCTGCACGGTCTGCGGCAGGCTCGGCGTCGCGAGCTGCACCTTGTTCTGCACCTGCACCTGCGCCACGTCGGGATCGGTGCCGGGATTGAAGTAGAGCGTGATGATCGCCGTGCCGTTCGCGTCGCTCGCGGACGACATGTAGAGCAGGTTGTCGATCCCGTTGAGGTTCTGCTCGATCACCGAGGTCACGGTGTCGGTCAGCGTCTCCGCGGAAGCACCGGCGTAAGTCGCCGTGATCGAGATCGAGGGCGGCGCAACCTGCGGATACTGCGCCACCGGCAGCTTGGTGATCGAGATGATCCCGAGCAGCGCGATGAGGATGGAAACCACCCAGGCGAAAACGGGGCGGTCGATGAAGAAGCGGGCCATCGTAGTGAATGCCTAATGACTATGTTCTAATTTCCAAACCGGAGTGTCCGGGATGGCACGGCGTCAGCCCTTGTCGCCTCCGTTCGCAGCGGTCTCCTTGGCGGAATCCGCCTTCGGCACGAAGGGCTCGGGAACCACCGGTGCTCCGGGCCGGGCCTTCAGCAGGCCCTCGATGATGACCTTCTCGCCGGCCTTGAGTCCGGACGCCACCACCCACTTGTCGCCCACGGCATTGTCGGTCTCGATCATCCGAATCTGCGCGTGGTTCGAGTCGTCGATCACCATCACGCTGCCGGCACCGCCTTGCATGCGGGTCACGGCGCGTTGCGGCACGGTGACCACGTTCTCCTTCACCGCCTGCACCACCCGCACGCGGGCGAACATGCCGGGAAGCAGGATCTTCTCCGGATTGGGGAATTCCGCGCGGAGCGTGACCATCCCGGTGGTCTCGTCGACCAACGCTTCGGAGAAGAGGATCCTGCCCGGCAGGGCATACTCGGTGCCGTCTTCAAGCAGGAGCTTCGCCGAGGTTTTGCCGGGCTCGACCTGCGACAGCTCGCCGCTCTTCATCGCCCGCTTCAGCGCCAGCAGGTCGGAGCTCGACTGGGTGAAGTCGAAGTAGATCGGGTCGAGCTGTTGGATCACCGCAAGCAGCGTGGTCTCGCCCTCGCCCACCAGCGCGCCCTCGGTGACCTGCGCCTTACCCACCCGGCCGGAGATCGGCGCGGTGACGGTCGCGTAGCCCAGGTTCAACTCCGCCGTCTTCAGGGCGGCAGCCGCAGCCTTCAGCTCCGCGTCCGCCACCTTCACGGCGGACTCCGCGTTGTCATAAGCCTGTTTGCTCACCGCGTTCGAGGTCACCAGCGACTGGTAGCGGTCGAGCTGCGTCCGGCTCTGGTGGAGGTTCGCCTCCGCCCGGGCGAGCGCTGCGGCGGCATTCTCCTTCGCAGCCTCCAGCGGTGCCGGATCGATTTTGAAAAGCACGTCCCCCGCCTTCACGTCCGCACCTTCCTGGAAGGTCTTCTCCAACAGGATGCCGGCGACGCGGGCGCGCACCTCCGAGACCCGCACCGGATCGATCCGGCCGGGAAGTTCGCGGGTGATGCTCACCGTTTCGGTCGCGGCGGGAAGGAAGGTGACCGCGGCGGGCGGCATTTGAGGCGGACCGCCCGCCGCCTGCTTCTTTTGGCAGGAAGGAAGCAGCAGCAGCGTGGTCAGTGGCAGGAAGTAAAGCGGGCGCATGGCGATAAGAGGGAAATTCAAATGAACAGGAAGAACGCAGTCGGACCGGGGCGGGAGTGCCGCCATCCGTGGGTTTCATCTGCGTCCATCATGGTCATCTGCGATCTGGGAAAACTTGGTAGGACACTTCGCCTCGGATTTTTGGTCCGCCCGGCGAAAAATCACATGCGGGCGACTTGGTTCGGCGTACGGTAATTCAGGAGGGATCAAGGACTTCTGAAACGGACGTTTCAGACACGCGCTTAGATAGCATTGGATTTGAAAGTGCGGAATGACTTTGAAGTTTCCAAGCTCGTAACCTGAGGTTACCAGTGCCCCGGCCCCATGGAACTCCGGCATCTCAGATACTTCGTGGCAGTGGCGGAGGCCTTGAACTTCCGCAAGGCCGCCGAGCGCCTGAACGTCACGCGCCCGGCCCTCAGCAAGCAAATCAAGGATCTGGAAGAGGAAACCGGCCTCAAGCTGCTTGATCGCGACACGGTCAGCGTGGCTCTCACGAACGCGGGCAGCATCTTCCTCGCGGAAGCCCGCGCCATCCTCGCCGATGTCGATCACGCCGTGGCCCTCGCCCGCGAGGCGCAGGACGGCCGCCGCGGCGAACTCCGCATCGGCTCCGTGGGCCAGATCGCCGCCGGCTTCCTGCCCGAAGCCCTCCGCGCCTTCCGCACCACTTTCCCCGAGGTGGAGGTCGTCTTCGTCGAAATGACCCCGCCCGAGCAGCTCGAGGCCCTCGCGAAAAACGAGATCCACCTCGGCTTCGCCTACGGTCGCGACACCGACAAGGTCCCGGGCATGTCCAGCCTCCTGCTCGTTCGTTCCACCTTCGGCGTCTCCATGTCGAAGGATCATCCCCTCGCCTCGCGCCGCTCGGTCCGTCTCGGGGACCTCACCGACCAGACCATTCTCTGCGTCGGCGATGAGAAACACTCCACTCACCGCCGCGACATCCTAGCGATGTTCTCCGAATCCGGCGTGTCCCCACACTCCATGCGCCAGATCCTCGGCTTCGAATCGCTGCTGACCATGATCGCCGCCGATCAAGGCCTCTCCATGCTCCCCGAGGTCCTCGATCTCCGCAGTACCCACGGCATCGTCACCGTCCCGCTCCTCTCCGACCGCGCCCGCGCCGACTTCACCATGTGGGCCGTCTGGAAGGCCGAAGGCACCTCGCTCCTCGTCCGCAATTTCGTCCGCCTGTTAGAGCGCAACCGCCCTGCCGTCGCGCCCATGGCCGTGGCCTAAGTAGTCCGCACACGCCGTGTGCGGATGAAGCCGCTCGATCGCTTCGCATCAGCAGCGTCGCCGAAGTCGTGTCGCTAATCCTCCCTCGACTCATCTCTCGGCGTCCTTCATAAACGTTGCATCTCCTATGGGCGTTCTCTATTCCGTCTTTCCCCTCCACAAAGATTGCACCGATTGGCTCGACCAGGAAGATATCCCCTACCCCTCGGTTTCAAATCCTCGATTGCCTACCCCTCGCGAACTGGAAACCGCCATCGAGAACTTGGAAGCGTTCAGCACCCCTGATGCCGATTCGGAGCTTATCCAATCCACGGATCCGGACCGTCCCGACCTGTACACGCGTCTCATCATAACCGAGCAAGGGTCGGAAGATGAACCTTGCAAATTCTACTTTTCAAAAGGGGCGGACGAGGTGGTCCTCAAGGTAATCCAGAAGGTAACAGCCATGTGCGGGCCTCTGGTGGTGCTGGATGACTCTGCGACCTGGCCCGTCGTCGTATGCCCGGAAGATTCGTTCGATGAACTCCTCCTTCGCTATCGCAA
>CAMLOZ010000128.1 GCA_946481625.1 uncultured Haloferula sp.
GCCAACGGTTGTCGTCTTTTGGCGCTTGAGGTCCGGTCAAGATAGTCCTGCGTCTCCACGCAAGCGATTCCCTGATCCAACTGCTCCCGTGTGGCCCGGATCTCAAATTCCACGGCGACCGTTTATGTGTAGAGTTGTGTCGATTTAGTCATATTGTTGAATTCGATTGACCAACTTTGTTGTCATGTTAAGCCTGCCTTAGATGAATAAATTGTCGTCACTATTGCTTCAGGAATTTGATCTCGATGGCTCGAGCGGCGGCAGTTGGAACGATGCGCTCTCGCGGCGGCGTTTCTTGAAAAGGATGGGGGGTGCTACTGCGGTCACCCTTGTGGCGTGGCACACATCGTCCCTGCAATCGAGGGGCGAAACTGAGAATCCCGAAACCGCGGAGTCCGGCACGACAACCGAGAAGAAAACGGTGATGGACGGGGCGACCCAGGACACGGATCCGTATGTCAAGGAGGTGGTACTGGGCACTTGGTCGGGCGGGAGACAATTCATCCTCCGCCTGAGAGTTACCTCGGGGATCAAAAAGGACACGCCGAAAGGGGTCACGGCCCACGCTGCAGCGGTCTCCTTCGACGGGGCTATCGTGCTCCACCAGACTGCGGTCGGAGGATCCCCGGCTGCCGATATCTCCACCATTGCGTCGATCGCCCCGAAGAAGGGGGGGCAGGGCGGGATGATCACGACTCCAAGGAGCGATGGTTTCAGCATCGATGGCAAGACGATCAAGCGAACTGCAGGGAACAACGATGCCCAAACCGTCGCGTCAGGCGATTGGGATCGGAAAACGGTCAACTACGATGAGGACGGGAATGGTACCGCACAGTCGCTGGGGAATTTGAGAATCGACGTCATCAAGTTGGAACCCAAGGACAACGGTTACACCGTTTCCGCGAAACTCGAATGGGATTCGACCGGCTTCTCCGGTTCGCCATGGGCTTCCAAGACAGCGAGCTTCAGCGACGTGGAAATCAATCTGACGACACGGGAAGAATAGTGCGAGACGAAATGCCCGGGAGCGTTGTTGAATTCGTCATTCGGCGGCGTTATCCAGTTACATGAGCACGAATTCCAATTCGTCGCGGCCGGCTTCGCGCTGTGCCCGGATTCTAAAGCCGGTGGTTCCCATGCTTGTGGGAGCCGCCGGACTGTTCGCGAGCTGCGATCGAGCGTCGGACCCGGGTCGGGAATCATCTTCCGCAGCCCCTGCGAAAAGCAGTAAGGATTCGGGGTCTTCGAAGTCTGAAGTCCGCTCGACGTCGGCAAGCGCCTACCGCCCGGATCCCGCCCATGACGCCGCGGTCCGTCTGGCGAAGGAGGATCCTGCAAGGCTGCTTGCGATCGTAACCTCCGGCAAGGCCGATTCTGAAACCCGCCTCGGCCCCGAGCTTGCGGAGAGTTACCTTCGCGCCAACTGTCGCGACTGGCGCATCATCACGAGTATGGTTGTGGCCGCGAAGGGTGAGCACCAGATCGAATTGGCGGAAGAGGCGGTCGGCGCGATGTTGATGGATGGGGACCTCGAGTCTGTCCGACGCCTGGTCGATCAAATGCCGCCGGGAGAAGGCCGCTGGCGTGCTGCAGGTTTGGCAATTCAATCGGAAGTCGTATCCGCAGGGCCCGCCAAGGCACTTCCGGCGCTCCAGGGGGCGGACAAGGATGCCCTTGCGAAACTCCTGCCGGGACTCGAGGAAGGCACCAGGAATTACTTCCTCGAACATCCGGGAGAGCAACCGCGCTTCGAGGATTACCCGGGGGCCTCGCAGGATGCTCTCCAGCGGGTGGTCACGGGATATCTTCGTGCCCAAGGTGGACAAAATCCAAGGGCCGCCCTTGATTGGCTGGCAGGTCTGGAAGGCACCTCCGCAGATCCCCTGTTGAAGCCCGCCTTGATGGCATGGGTCCGCAGTGTCACCACCGACTATGACGAGGCGATGGTCCTTGCCGCCCTTGAACTTGCCGATGCCCGGGGTGTGAAGGCTGAAGTTAACCGCGAGTTGATGGAGCGCGTGAGTACCCGGCAGCCCGAGTTGGCTGAGAGCCTCAGGAAACGCGAGAAGAAGTAATCCGTGGCCGGAAGTTTTCGGTCGCGATCGCTGCGAGATATGAAATCTGATCGGAATGCCCGGCACCGCTTCGTCCCGATGATCCTCGGCGGGTTGACTCTTTGCGGAGGTGTCGTCATTCTCCTGATCCGGGAGCCCCGGTCAAAGGGGGCGGAGGAGGTGAAGGAGCACGACGGGCCGACTGCGATGGAGTCAGGATCACCCGTTGATCGAGAGCATCGGTCCTCCGGGCTCGCCGCGCCGGATCAGGAAGTCGATCCGCGCTGGAAGGGGCGGTTGGGGGAGATTGCACGGCTGCCGGTAGAGCGGCGCGCCGCGGCGATTCTGGAGCATGCCGGGAATGTCCGCATGAAATCCGATCCTTTCGGGTGGGCCGAGTTGCGCATCTTCGTTTCCGAGGAGAAGTCCGACAAGGTCTGCGAGCGGGTCCTGTCCGGGCTGCTGTCGTCCGGACCCGGCAGGCTGCCTGATGCCGAGAGGACGGAGTTGCTAGGGGCCGCCAGTTCCAACCTTGCCGGGCGATACGGCGCCGCCGAGTTCACTCGCCTGATCGACGAATCGGAAAAATGGGGACGCCTCGCGTGGTCTCGCTACGCCATCATCCGGGCCCAGGAGGAGCCGCAGGAGATATTGGCGATCCGACCCAACGAGCCGCTTTTCGTGCCTGAGGCCCAAACCAATGCCGCCACGAGTCTCGCGGGAACGGATGTCGACGGGTGCCGGCGCTTGATCGAGGACGGCACGATTTCTCCGACCTCGAAGGCCTTCGACGAGTCGGTGAAGAAGATGCTGAGTCTGAACTCGATGGAATGCTCCGATTGGCTCGAATCGCTCCCGGAAGACAGCCCGGCGCGGTCGCGCGGCTATCGCGTGATTGCGAGCTGGCTTACCGAAATTGGAAGGCCGGAGGAAGCGAAGGCGTTCCTAAGCGAACAGTAACCCCTCCACTCCCGCACCCCCGGGGCGCCAACGAAATTTCGGATTTCCGAAATGCCTTTCATGGGTTTGAATGCGGGCACCTTGATCTACCCGTCCCTAGCTCACCCCGTTTGGTTCGTGCCCGCCTTCCTGATCGGCGCGTGCATCGGTTCCTTCCTGAACGTGGTGATCTACCGGGTGCCGCTGGGCCTTTCGGTCAACGAGCCGAAGCGCTCCTTCTGCCCGAAGTGCAAGGCTCCGATCCCGATGGGCCTGAACATCCCGCTGGTGAGCTGGCTGTGGCTGCGGGGGAAATGCGCGAACTGCAAAGCACCGATCGCGTTCCGCTACTTCGGGGTGGAGTTGCTCACGGCACTGCTCTTCGGGGCGATTTGGTGGTTCCTGCAGGGCAATCTGGAGTCCCTCGGCCATCCGAGCCTGCAATTGGCAACCCTGCTGCCGCTGTGGATCATGGCGGCGCTCTTCGTCGCGATCACCTTCATCGATGCCGAGCACATGGTGATCCCGTTGCCCTTCACCTGGGCCTGCTCGATTGCCGGTCTCGCCGCCGCGGCGTTGTGGCCCAAGCTGCCGGACTTCGCGGGCTGGGCGACCATCGATCCGCTTGTAGGCGACGGCATCAAGCAATCGGTGATCGGCTGGATCATTGGGTTCTGCGGCCTGTGGGTCGTGGTGCGCCTGGGGAAGATGGCCTTCGGCAACAAGAAGCTGGAGTTCCCGGATCCGGTCGAATGGCGGCTGATCGAACCGGAGGGCGACGAGGATCCGATCTGGTTCGAGATGGAAGGCGAGAAGCTCGCATGGTGGGATATCTTCTTCCGCAAGACCGACCGCCTGATCGTGGAGTGCAGCGACCTGCGCCTCGATGGCGAACCGGTGCAGGCCGGCACGCTCGTGATCCGCGAGACCGGAATCGAGCTGCCGGACGGCCGCAAGATCCCGATCGAGGAAGTGAAGTCGCTTGATGGCAGGGCGGCGCGTGCGGTGATTCCCCGCGAGGCGATGGGGATGGGCGACGTGCACCTGATGGGATCGATCGGGGCTTTCTTCGGCTGGACCGGGGTGTTCTTCAGTCTTTTCGCGGCCTCGTTGTTCGCGATCATGGCGGCAATGTTGGGCCGGATCGGCTTCGGGGTCCGGTTGCCCTTCGGCCCCTTTCTGATTCTCGGGGCGTTCGCGTGGATCTTCGGCGGCTGGCGGATTGCGGAGTGGTACTTTGAAAGCTTGATCGGGCGTTAAGCAGCCCTGCGATTCCCGCTTTCCGATGGGACGGCCATCGGCGACAAGCGCGTCATGCCTGTGAACGAGCGTCCCACTGCAAGAGCCCACTGCGAACTCGCGGCGCTGGTTCGCGAAGGCGATCTCGTGGTCGATGCGACGGCGGGCAACGGGCACGATACGGCGTTTCTTGCCGCGAGGGTGGGGGAACAGGGGAAGGTGCTGGCGTTCGACATCCAGGCGGAAGCCATCGCTTCGGCGAAGTCCCGAGTGGAGGCCCTCGGCCTGGCCGGGCGCGTGACCTTCGTTCACGCCTCCCACACCACGCTGGGCGACCACGTCGCGCCCGGATCGGTGGCGGCGGTGGTGTTCAATCTCGGCTACCTTCCGGGCGGGGATCATTCGCTGATCACGCGCGGGGAGGAGACCTTGCTTGCCCTGGACCAAGCCCTGGTCGTTTTGAAACCGGGCGGACTACTGGCTGTGGTCTGCTATCCGGGGCATCAGGGAGGTGACACCGAGAGCGAGGCGGTGGTGAGGTGGAGCGAAGGGCTGGAAGCCCATCAGGCGGAGACGGTCCGGCGCGAGGGAACCTTGAAGCCTGCGCCCTTCCTGGTGATGGTGAGGAAGAAATGAAGACACGAAAAAGCCCGGCGCTTCGCGGAGAAGGCCGGGCTTGAAAAAGTCGAACCAGCGTTCCGTCTTTAGAAGACCTCGCCGTCCTTGAAGAAGCGCTTGATCTCCGCGGCGGCAGCCTCCACGCCGTCGGAGGCGTGGCACACGTTGCGCATCTTGGCATCGCCTTCCTTGTCGCCGAAGTCGCCGCGGATGGTGCCCGGGGCGGCGGCCTTCGAGTCCGTCGGGCCGAGCAGGTCGCGCACGCGGGCGATCACGTCCTCGCCTTCCAGCGCCAGCGCGATCACCGGGGTCTCCTGCATGAACTCGCGGACGGAGGGGAAGAAGGGCTTGTCCGCGATGTGCGAGTAGTGCTCCGCCAGAAGCTCGTCGGTGAGGAAGAGCATCTTCATGCCGCGGATCTTGAAGCCTTCTTTCTCGAAGCGGGAAAGAACGGTGCCGACGAGGCTCTTCGCCACGGCGTCGGGCTTGAAAAGGATGAGGGTGGTCTCGAGAGCCATGCGCGGGAGGTAGGCGGGCCGGGCCGGGCTGGCAAGCCCTTTCGGATAGGCGGTGCCGCTCCCGCCGGGCATGGCACCGGGGGCGCCACCGCAGGTCGCGGAGCTCTTCCTCGCCGCGAAGGTGCCGGAGGCGTCCGACTCCGGTTCCCGGACGCGGATATTGTCGCCGTGAACGAATCTCGTCTCCTTTCCGGTCTGTAGATTCCGCCCGTCGGGCGGCCGACCGAGTCACATGTTTAAGGTGGGCTCCGTGCTACCCGACAGCCCGCGCTTTTGAGCCGGTGATCTAACGAATGCTTCCCGCGATTTCGCTCGCCAGTCTCGCCAACAATCGGCTCTCTGCCGCGGCGAGCGCGTCGTAGCCATCGGCGCTCATCTCCTCGCTGCCCGACCACGACTTGGAAGTCACCATCCGGCGGTCCGGCAGTGAATAGACCCGCCATGCCGCATCGATTACGGCCTCGCCGTTGTCCGTGCCGTGGAGCTGGCGGATATCGAGAGACACCTGATAGCGCAACTCGCTGTCGCTGCCCCACGGATAAACCCGCACGTTTCCGGTACCCAGGCGGCGGCCCAGATTGTTCGCCGTGACCCGCGCGACGTTTTCCTCCAGGTCCCCGGCCCAGCGGTGGGATTCCGCGACAGCCATGCGGTTGCCGGTTTCCTGGAAGACCAGATTCGGGCGGTCGATATAACCCGCGATCGACACGGGTCCCACGCCCACCCCCATGCCGCCACCGGATGGCGGTGGTCCCTCCGCGCTCAGCACGTAGAACGATTTCGGATCCGCACAGGAGGCGAGGAGCAGGACCGGAAGGAGGAGGAGCGAGCGCATGGTCGTGGATCTAACGGCTATTCCCTGGCACTTGGAACTTCTAACTTGGAACTTCAAATTCCTACCTCTTCTTCGCCTTCGGCTCCTTGTTCCCTGAACTCTCGCGGCCGAAGAGCAACGAGTTCGGCTTCTCCTCGATCGAGTCGGACAGCGTCTTGAAGGCCCGCAAGGCGGCCCACAGTTCGTCGAGCGTCCGGCTCAGGTCGCCCTGCACGGCCCCTTCCGGGCCGAGGCTGGACACCGAGCTCCGCACCTCTTTGAGCGTGGCCTCGAGTTCCGCGGTGAGGTTCTGGGTCTCATCGCGTGCGAGCAGCTTCTTCGCTTCGGCCAGCGCGGCTTCCGCTTCGTCGAGCGTGCTACGGATGTCCTTCACGGTGATGGCGATCTCGTCGGCGGCGTTGCCGAATTTGCCCAAGGTCTCGTCCAGAGGGAGCGCCTCGATCTTCGCGAGGATCGCATTCAGCTTGTCCTGCAACTGGGCGAAGCCGGACGACTCGGTCGGAATGATTTCATATTCCCCGCTACGGGCGAGTTCGATGGGAGGCGCTCCCGGGGCGAAATCGAGATCCACGTAAAGCGCCCCGGTGAGCAGCGAGGCAGTACTGAGCGTGGCGCGCAGGCCGCGTCGCACGCATTCTTCCAATACGTTCTCGCCGTTGTCGATGTCCTCCACGGCCCTGGCGAGGGTGTCGGAATCGATCTCGATCACGACGGGCACGCGCGAATCGCCGGGTGGCGAATGCTTGAAGCTGATCTCGACCACTCGACCGAGCGGGATGCCCCGGAACTCGACCGGGGCGCCGTTCGAAAGTCCGCGCACGGATTGATCGAAGAACAGCAGGCAGAGGTGGTCCGGAACGAAAATCGATTTTTTCGCCGCGTCTTCATCCGTGAAAAGCGTGAAGACCGCGCCGTCCGTGACCGGGCTGCCCGGCACCCCGTCCTTCGGCACGGCAAAGGACGCGCCGCCGGTGACCATCGCCTGGAGCGATGGCGTGCTGAGCTTGAAGCCGTCCGCTCCGGCGGTCACGTCGATGCCGCTGGTGTTCCAGAAGCAGGTTCCTTGCCGCACCAGGTCGGAGTATTCTTCGTCGATGAAGACGTCGAAGCGGATACGCCGGTTCTCGATATCGAGCGTCCTGCGTTCGACCCGGCCGACCTCGAAGCCGCGGTAGTAGATCGGCGAGTTGATCGTGAGCGAACCGGCGTCCTCCGCGACCAAGGTCAGGCGCAAGCCGGGAACATTCGCGCTGGTGACCGGCGGTTGTTCGAGACCGTCGAAGTGATTGACCGGCGAGGCCCCGTCACCCGGTTCAAGCTCGATGTAAGCCCCCGTGATCAACGTGCTAAGGCCCGAGATGGTGGAAGCGGACACCCGCGGCCGCACAACCCAGAAGCGGCTGCCGTCGCGCAAGAGGTCCGCCGAGTCGGGATCGATCCGAACTTCCATGACCACCGACTGCAGGTCGTCCGCGAGTTCGATCTTCTCGACCACCCCCACCTTCACCGAGCGGCAGCGGACTTCGGTCTTTCCAGCCTCCACGCTGTCGGCCGTCAGAAAGCGCACATAGGCGAGTTCGCCCTTGTCGTGATAGTGCTTCCAGACCAACCAGCCGGCCAGGACGAGGGCGACGACCGGCACGACCCACACGCTGCTCCAGCGGCGGCGGCGGCGCACGATCGCGCGCGGCTCTTGGGATTGTTCGTCTTCGGTCATGGAATGGCAGGGGATCCTCCGGCGGCTTCCTTCTCATGGCGGTCCCACAGCAACCGGGGGTCGAAACTCATCGCCGAAAACATGGTCAGAACCACCACCGATGCAAAAGAAAGGATCGCGGGCCCGGGAGTCACCGTGGAAATGATGCCGAGTTGCACCTTTCTCTTTTGCGCTCTCCATAGCGCTCACCGCGTCTTTTCGGTGAACTGTCGGGATGGCCTGAAACCGTCATTCCGCGCTTGCACTTCATCCATGA
>CAMLOZ010000129.1 GCA_946481625.1 uncultured Haloferula sp.
CGGGTGGCGAGGTCCAGGCGACCGCCGCCATGCGCGCCGTCGGACTCCACGGCTTGATCCAATCAGGAAGGAGGAAGGAGGAAGGAGGAAGGAATGGTTCATATCAAATCGACATGTCTAACATGCTGGTGTTGGACCTGGTCGGGCGAAGACATTTCCCGCAACAAAAATTCCTATCATGCCGAACGAATTCATCGGCGCTTGTTGATCCTTGCAAGATTCACCGGGGATATTTCGTGGAGATGTCCGAATTTCCCCCCGTTGCCACTTCGGGAGCGGCGATGTCGCTGCGAAGAGTGGGATCATCGGGGCGCTACCGGAATGTTAGAAGTGGCGAGCCCGGGGGGTGCCGGTCATCTTTACAGGCTCCCGGGTTCTACGATACCGAGTTGAAAACCAAGGGCTTTTCAAGTTCGAGCGGCCTATATTCAGCAGCCTTCCGGTCTGTTCTTGCGGGAGTTGGAAAAACATGGCGCGATCCGGCGAGGGGGGCGGTAATGTTTCCCCAACTAGAAGTTTCAGCGTTTCAACTTTGGTTCATATGACGGAATCCGATCTGCCACTCCTGGTTACCTGGTCATTCAACGAGACGGGAGATCCTAGTCCCGGTAATCTGGTGAAGAACCAGGCTTCCTCGCTCATGCGGAGCCTCTTCAGCGGAGGGATTTCGATCTTCAAGAACTATCAAACCCCGCTGTTCAAGATCGACCGTCGGAATGTCGATGAGGAGGTGGTGTCGCTTCCGATTGTCGGGAAATCGGCCGAGGCGGTCGACGGTGCAACCGCCACATTCGTTTTTCAATTGGGCAAATATTTGAAACCGGAAGGGCGGCAATGGGTAATCGTCAGCGACCCGGCGGGCATCGCGCTCCGCAACATCGACCATCTGATCCCTCTTGACGGGTCGCGGTCGTTCGGACCTCCGTCCGTGGACATCTATTGGACGAAGATCACGGGAGGACCGGACAAGGGAGGGAGGTCCTTGGCTTCTCCCGGATTCTGGGCCGTGAGATTCGAACATCTGGAACTAGTCCTCCAGCGGTGGCAGGCGGTTCAGGCTGAAACACCCGGAGCCAGCGACGAAGAGGTGTGGACCCGCACGCTGGAAGAGCTGCCCTTGACAAAGAGGCCCTTTGAAAAAGGCGAGGTTGCCGCGCCAAGGTTGAACCAACTCGACTGGGAGGAAGCCAGCAATGCGGCCTTTGTCACGCTCGCGGGGTGGCCCGAGAAGGAGTCGCGGCGGTTCTTGCAGTCCCTGTATTTCGGCACCTATCTCGGGGATGAAACCGGAATGATTCTCAATATCCTGGAAGCCTGACCTGGAAGGCCTCCAAAGGGAATGGCTCCGCGGCGGGGTGCCGCATGCCGTCGATGATGTCAGCTTGCAGGGGATTGGCGGTGGATTGCCATTCGCCGCGAGAAGCGTAATCTCGCGCCAATGGTTGGCAAGGTAGCGGGAGCGGCCCGGTGGCGAGGCTGCGGAAGCTGCGCGCGATGAAATTGAGAATGATGGTGCTGGCCGCGCTGCTGGCGGGCGGGGTCGGATTCGCGGAAGAGGGTGCGTTCGAGAAAGACCGCCGGGCGATTCTGGCGATGGCGGGAGAGTTCAAGGTGGGCTTCCATTTCCAGGAAACCCTGTCCCTGCGCTCCGATTACGAGGCGAAGGAGAAGCCTTACGAGGAGGCGGCCTTCGAGACGGTGAAGGTGGTCGAGGACAGCGGGAAGAAGATCGTGCTGCAGCATATCCTGCAGGCGGGCCCGGCGGTGGTGAAGCACTGGGCGCAGATCTGGACCTACGAGGACACGGAGATCCTAGAGTTCCAAGGTGGCCGGGTGTGGACGACGAAGAAGATCAGCGAGGAGGAGGCCAAAGGCAAGTGGAGCCAGCGCGTGACCCAGATCGACGATTCGCCGCGCTACGAGGGCATTGCGGCCTGGGTGCACCGCGAACAGTCGAGCGAATGGGCGGCGGTGGCGAACCGGCCGAAGCCGCGGCGGGAGGAGAAGCGGGGCGACTACGATCTGCTGGTGGTGACGAACCGCCACACGATCACGCCGCGCGGATGGTTTCACGAGCAGGACAACACGAAGTGGGTGAGGCGCGAGGGCAAGGAGTATCCGCTGGTGCGCGAGATCGGTTACAATCCCTATCTGCGCGTGAAGGGTCACGACTTCGCGAAGGCGAACGCTTATTGGGACAAGACTTCCGGCTTCTGGAAGGACGTGAGGATGGTGTGGGAGGAACTCTATCCGGCCGAGGGTAGCGTCAAGGTGCAGACCAAGGCCGATCCCGGGCTGTTGATGGACGTGGTGGCGGATCTTGTGGAGGAAACGGAGGACGGCAAGGCACCGGATGTCGCGAAGATCCGCGAGACCCTGAAGCCATTCGTAGTGGCGCAGTGAGCAGATCCAGGAGCGTGAGTCCCGATGAAGATTTCATGCCTGCTTCCAGAACGACTTGGCAGGCGGGACGGCCCGGTGGGCCTACGGAGTCGGCGCGGCAGGGCCGCCGCGCCCTACCTTCGGTTTTCCAGGTAATTGTCGCCATCGGTATGGCGCTGCACCCCGCCTCGGCGTCGGATCCTGAGGAGGAGTCCGCCGCCGGGGACGAGGGGTCGGTGCTGGGCGAGCTGGAGGAAGTCGTGGTGGTGGCATCGCGCGGCGAGCAGTCGTGGATCGATGCCAGCGGTTCGGTGTTGAGCGCGGATTCGGAGGAACTCCTGCGCACCGGTTCGCAGGATCTCGCGGGCTTCGCGAAGTACGATCCCACTGTCTCGCTGCCCTTCGATTTCACCAGCGGCGACGGGGCCTTTGCCTACGGTCAGTCCGGCTACGGCAGCATTAACATCCGCGGGGCCGAAGGTAACCGGGTAGCGATCGAGCTCGACGGGATCCGGCAGCCGCCGCAGTACGTCTCCACCTCCTTCGACATGGGGAGCGGCGATGGTGCTGGCGGGGTCGGGCGCGACTACTTCGATCCGGCGATGTTCGACCTGGTGGAGGTGCTGAAGGGCGGGGCGAGCGCGCTCTACGGCAGCGACGCGCTGGGCGGGGTGGTGGCATTCAGTACCCCCGATCCGGAGAGCATGCTGAAGGGCCAGACCTACGGCGGGCTACTACGGACGCAGTATTTCTCGGTGAACGAGAGCATCGCGGGCCAGGCCGGCGGTGCGGTGAAGAAGGGCGATACCTCGGTGATGCTGCTTTATGCGGGACGCCATGGCGAAGAGACCGCGAACAACGGCAACGAACCGCCGAATCCCTCGGACTTCACCTCGCAATCGGCGCTCCTGAAGGCGGAGCATGTGGCGGGCGAGCATGTCTTCCGGCTCGCGCTGGAGCTGTTCGACCGGGAGGCCTTCACCGATGCGCGCAGCGCGGTGGTGTCGCCGTTCCCGGTTTTCACGGATCACGTTTACAACGATCAATTCCTCGACCGCCAGCGGGCCAGCTTGAGGTGGCAGTACACGCCGCAGGGCGGATGGGTGGGCCAGCTCGACAGCCATCTCTATTGGCAACACGCGGGCAGCCGCAGCGACAACGACTCGGCATCCAAGCCGCGCGTGATCGGCGGCACCCCGGTCCCGGGCACCGAGCGCACGCGCCGGCAGCGGATCAATTTCGATACCGACATCTCCGGACTCAGCTCGATCGCGCGGCGTGAATTCGGCAGCGAGGACGGGGTGCTGCATGCGGTGATGTCGGGGATCGACCTTTCCCTGGAGCAATCGGACAACCGCTACACGCGGGTCGATTCCGGAGCACCGGACGACAACAACCGCACCGCCTTCGCACCGACGGACACGACCCGCGCGGGCTTCTTCATGCAGGACGAGATCAAGATCGCGCGACGCTGGTTCATCACGCCGGGGCTGCGGCTCGATTGGCAGAAGATCGAACCGGATCCGAACGAAGCCTACCTCGAACGCCTGGCCTCGCTGGGTCGCTACGCGCAGGAACCGCCGGGAGACTATGACAATCTCTCGGTCGCGCCGCGGCTGAGCCTCGCGTGGAAGCCGGTGGAGACGATGCAGGTGTATGGCAACTGGGCCCGGGGGGTGAGGAACCCGACGGCGGAAGAGCTTTCGATGATCTTCGACCATCCGTCCTCGGGGGGTAATCCGGCGGGGGTGCTGACCGTGCCGAATCCGGGACTTCAGGAGGAGCAGAGCGATGCCTTCGAAGTCGGCTTCAAGGCGGACGGGAAAGCGGGGCGCTTCCAGAGCTCGGTCTTCTACACGCGCTACCGCGACTTCATCGAGAACGGCGTGCCGACCGGCGAGTTGGACGATGACGGGCGAGAGATCGTGACGACCGTGAACCGCGGCGAGGCGGAGATCTACGGCTTCGAACTCGGCGGGGTGCACGAGCTGGGCTACTGGTCGGGGAAGGCGGAGGGCTGGCAACTCGGGCTGAGCACGGGCAAGACCATCGGCACGAATCTCACCGACGACGTGCCGTTGAATTCGGTCGAACCTTGGAAGACAGCGGCCTTCGCGGGCTACGAGGATCCGGAAGGGAAGTTCGGAGCGCGGGTGACAGGGGTGTACACCGCGGCGGTTGACCGCGTGGACGACACGACAAACCAGGGGACATTCTTCCGTCCGCCCTCGTGGTTCACGCTGGACCTCGCGGCGTGGTGGCAGCCGACGGAAACGGTCGCGATCCATGCGGGGCTGAACAACATCTTCGACGAGAAGTACTGGGCCTGGGGATCGGTGCGGCGCGGGAACGGGCATTTGGGAGGAAACGGCACGACCGACCGCAGCACGGCACCCGGGAGGAACTTCAGCCTGTCGGTCACGAAAACATTCTAACAGATCATGAAAGCCATCTTGTTGTTCATTGCCGCCGCCGCGACCGCTGGTGCGGAAACGGTGACCTTCACTCCCACGCAGGACAGCGACGTGTATGCGTTCTTCGACGCGCCATCATTCACGCCGGAGTCCTTGAACGTGGGTGCGCATCCGACGCAGGCGCACTCGCACCATTCGCTGGTGCAGTTCAATATTGCCTCGCTCGCGATTCCGGCGGTGGAGATCGGGACGGCAAAGCTGCGCCTGTTTTCGATGGTGCCGAATTCGACCAATGGCGGCGGACTGCGGCCGGGCAATGTCTCGGTTCATCGCCAGGGTGCGGCGTGGAGTCTGAGTCCCACGCTGCGCTGGAATCATATCCAGGCGCAGGAACTGGCGGGAACGATCCCGATGACAGCAGCCAGCGCCGATGTGTGGGTCGAGGTGGATGTGACCGCTTTGGTGAAGCAATGGGCCGGCGGCACGGTGCCGAACTATGGCTTTGTGCTGAAGCCGGAGAGCGAGACGCTGGAGCCTTTGCTGAACGTGGAATTCGCCTCGATGGAGCTGACGAACTTCAAGCCGCAACTGGTGGTGACGCGCGCGGAACCGCCGGCGGCGGACCCGGTGCTTGCCGTCACGGTGGAGGGAGGGCAGGTGGGGCTGGCGTGGCCGGTGGAAGGGAGCACGGGGTGGAGCTTGCAGGAGGCGGAGAGTCCGGCGGGCCCGTGGACGGCGAGTCCGGCGGTGCCGGTTTCGAATGCGGGTATGTGGCAGGTGACGGCGACGGCAGGAGGGGGGCGGAGGTTTTTCAGGTTGTTCAAGCCGTAGGGATTTAAGAAGGGGCGCGGGACGCACCCCCTCCGTGGATGCGAAGGGGCGCGTCCCCCTTGGTTGTTATATTTTGGTGCGGGGCTTCGTAGTGTGAAGGCCATGCGTGCATTGATGCTGCCTTTCCTGGTTTCGTCCCTCGCCGCGGAGACGGTGGAGGTGAAGAGTCCCGACGAGCTTCGAGGTGCAATCGGGAAGCTCGCGAAGGGTGACGTGCTCAAGATCGGCCCGGGTGATTACCCCGGTGGTCATCATGTGAGCGGGATTGAAGATCTCACGGTGGAGGCACTGGATGCGAAAGCGCCGCCGCATTTCAAGGCGGGCAAGCAGGCGTGGCACTTTTCACGCTGTGCGGGACTGAAGCTGCGGCATCTCCGCTGCAGCGGCCAGAGCGCGAACGGCATCAACCTCGACGACGGCGGCAAGCGCGAGGAGCCGGTGAAGGGAGTGGTGCTTGAAGGTCTCGAGGTCAGCGAGATCGGGCCGAAGGGAAACTTCGATGCGATCAAGTGCTCGGGGCTGCAGGGGCTTCAGATCAAGGGCTGTAAGATCAGCGGCTGGGGCGGGCAGGCGATCGATCTGGTGGGGTGTGCGGATGCGATGATCGAGGGCTGTAGCTTTACGGGCAAGGAAGGTTACTCGCAGCATACGGGACCGCAGTTCAAGGGCGGCTGCCGCAACGTCACCCTCACGAATTGCGTGTTCAAGAATGCGGGGGAACGACCGATCCAGGCGGGTGGATCGACCGGTGTGGATTACTTCCGCCCGCCGGGGGTGAAGTATGAGGCGAAGGATGTTTTCATCCGCGGCAACCGGATCGAGGGCGGGATGTGTGCGGCTGCGTTCACGGGGGTGGATGGAGCGGAGTTCACGCAGAACGCGATCGTGAATCCGGAGAAGTGGATCTTCCGGATCTTGCAGGAGACGAAGGAGGAGGGGTTTGCGTCGTGCCGGAATGTGAAGATCGAGGGGAACGAGATCCGGTTTCTGAGGGAGAAGGTGGGAGTCGAGATCAATATCGGCGGAGGAACGCAGCCGGAGACGTTCCGGTTTGCGAACAACCGGTGGATCGCGACGGATCGGCCGGAAAGGTCGAAGCCGAAGCTGCCGGTGGAGGAGAGGGACGGGAAGTACGGGGAGTGACGTAGGTGGGAACTGCCGCAAGGGTGCGGCTTGATGCCGCGAGTCACGGCGCGGCGGGCCGCCGCGCCCTACCTGTAGGATGGACGCCTGAAGGCGGAACTGCGAACCCTTGGATTCGGGCGGTGAACTCAGGCGATGGGGGATACGTCCACCGACACCTTGAGGTGATGATTCGCGCCGCCGACGGTGACGCCGCGGAGGGGCGAGACGTCGCGGAAGTCGCGGCCGGTGGCGACAGTGATGTGGCGCTCGGCAGGGCGCAGGTTGTTTGTGGGATCGAAGTCGATCCAGCCTTGGCCCGGGATGAAGACGGAGATCCAGGCGTGCGAGGCGTCCGCACCGATCATCTTCGGTTTGCCGGGAGGCGGCAGGGTTTCGAGGTAGCCGGACACGTAACGGGCCGGCAGGCCGAGGGATCGCAGCGAGGCGATCATCAACTGGGCGAAGTCCTGACAGACGCCGCGGCGGGTTTCGAGCACCTCGACCACGGGGGTGGCCACGGTGGTGAAGTCGGGATCGAATTTGAAGTCGCGGTGGATGCGGGAGTTGAAGGCCGCGACGGCTTCGAGAATGCATCGGCCTTCCGGGAAATCGGGGCGCGCGAAATCGGCGAGGACCGGCAGCACGGGGATTTGCGGGGAGGGCAGGGTGAATGCGCGGGCATCCAGCGACGCGGCGTCTTTCGAAGTCAGGAGCACCTGCTTCATCCGTTCCCACGGGCCGCCTGCTTCCAATGACAGTTGGCCGTGAGACAGCACTTCCACCTCGCTCTCGGCCGTGATGGTCAGCTCGGGATGCGGGCGCTGGATGGAGAAGTAGTCGATGTGGTTGCCGAAGGAGTCGCGCCGGCTCCGATGGAACTCCGGCTCCGGATCGATCTTGAGTTTCCACGAGAGGCAACGCTGGCCGGGCAGGTCGAGGGGACGGAGGCGGGCCTCGTTGTGGCAAAGGTTCGCCGGCACGTCGTAGCGGTAGCAGGTCCGGTGGCGGATGCGGTAGAGCATGGAGGAATGAAGACTGAAAAATGAAAAATGAAGATTGGGTATTAACTCCTGGGCCGTTCCTCATCCTCTCGGTCCGCCGACAGATTCCATTTTTCAGTTTTCATTTTGCATTTTTCAGTTCTTCAACCCCTGAGGAAATGCGGGCGGTCGGCGTGGCGGAAATAGGTCAGCGTGAGCGCGTTCGAAAGCTGATAGAGGGTGCTGCTCATGTGGCCGACGAAGGCCTCGAGCTTCTTGCGGTTGCCGTAGCTTGAAGCCGCGAGCTGGCTGATATCGGTGAGGCGCAGCCTGCTGGTGAGATCGACGAGCAGGCGCTGTTCGGAGGTTAGCCGGGCACCTTGGGTCTGGCGGGGGAGTTGCTCGATGTTTCCGCCGAGGCGCTGGATCTGA
>CAMLOZ010000130.1 GCA_946481625.1 uncultured Haloferula sp.
CGAGCCACCTCTCCTCCTCGATACCCGGACCCGCGAGGAACACGAGGCCGTCAACATCCCCGGAGCCGTGTTTCTCGAACAGGAACTCCAGCAGAAGCTCTTCGCCGGCGATCCGGCGCGCCGGATTGTCCTCCATGATCATGCGGGGAAGCACGTCCTCGACACCTGCGCCTGGTTCCTCGGCCATGGCATGAAGAACACCCGCGCACTGCGGGGCGGGATCGATGCATGGAGCCGGGAAGTCGATCCGAAGCTGCCGAGATACAGGCTGGAGATCGACTGAACAGACAGGACCGTTAGAGGGAGAACCAGCAACCGCCTACTCCCCCACCAATCCCGGGGGAAGATGGAACAGCAGCCGGGCATGCCATGCCGGCGGATGCACCAGCAGTCCCGTGATGCTCGCCTTCTTCACTTCCACCGAACTGCCGCTGCAGCCTAGCAGCCACTCGATCAGCGAGGACAGGTCCGGTTCATGGCCGATGATCGCGACCCGCTCGAAATCACTGAAGGCCACCAGCTCGCGGATGGCCATCTCCGGATCCATGCCGCAGGCCAACCAGCCTTGGACTACCGGGCCGGGCATTTCGGCGGCTTCGCAGAGCGTCTCCGCGGTCTGCCGGGCACGCACGAGCGGACTGGAGAGCACCACGTCCGGCCGACGCTCGATCCGCTTCAGGAAGCGCCCGAGCTTGGCCGACTGCTCGAAGCCCTTCGCCACCAGCGCCCGCTCGCCATCGCCCCCGGGGTGTCCGTGGGCTTCGGCCTTGGCGTGGCGGATGACCAGAAGTTCCATGAGCAGGAGATGTTACATCGTCATGCCGCCATCGACAGCAAGAACTTGTCCGGTGATGTAGCGAGCTTCCTTGCTGGCGAGGAACAAGACCGCGGAAGCGATGTCGGCCACCTCGCCGAAGCTGGAAAGCGGGATGTTCTTGAGCACTTCTTCGCGCACTTTCTCGGACAGTTCACCGGTCATATCGGTGGTAATGAAACCGGGTGCCACCGCATTGCAAGTGACCTGGCGGCCGGAAAGTTCCTTGGCGACCGACTTGGTGAAGCCGATCAGACCCGCCTTCGAGGCAGCGTAATTGGCTTGGCCCGCGTTGCCGATCAGGCCGATGACGGAAGCGATGTTGATGATGCGCGGATCCTCCGCCTTCATCAGCACCCGCATGAAAGCCTTCACGGTATTGAAGGCACCTTTGAGATTCGTATCGAGCACCGTGTCCCAATCCTCCTCCTTCATGCGCATGAGCAAGCCATCGCGGGTGACGCCGGCATTGTTGACGAGGATGTTCACCGTGCCGAAGTCGGCGACGATGGTCTTGCCGAGTTCCTGCACGGCCTCATGGTCGGCCACGTCGATGGCGTAGGCTTTCGCGGCTCCGGGATAGGCGGCATTGATCTCTTCCGCGGACTTACCGCAGCTCGACTCGCTCCGGCTCACAACGGCCACCTTCGCGCCCTCCGCGGCGAAGGCCATCGCGATCGCTCCTCCAATCCCGCGTCCCCCGCCCGTCACTACCGCCGTCTTTCCTGCAAAGCGTTGCATGAGCAAAGGGTGCGACGAGCCCCGGAGGTTTGCCAATGGAGAAAATCAGTCTCACGAGCCTGACTCCATCCACCATCAAGTCGCGGTTTCGCCTTTCTCCCCGCCACCGCCGACGCTTACTTCGCTCCATGCGCTGCCCTTATTGCAGGAACCCTCTGGCCGAGACCTCGGTGGAGTGCCTGCATTGCCACCTGACCCTCGACCGCGCCACCGCTTTGCTGGGTGCGGTCCCCCGGATCGGCCGCGGGGTGTGCGATACCACCGGGGTGCTTTCGAAAAAAGACGTGCAGAAGATCGCGAAGGCGGGCGGCAAGCTCGCCTGGAGCTTCCCGCAGATCGCCCTGCACGTCCTGCTCCACGAGTTTCCCCGCGAACATCCCTTCGCGCTTCACGTCTTCTGGCTCTTCAACTGCGGGGGCTTCTCCTCCGAGCATGTCCGCGGCGAGGACAACCATTCGATCCTGCTGGCGATCGATCCGGTGCAGGGTCTCTCCGCGCTGACGGTCGGCTATGGCTTGGAGCCTTTCCTAAGCGACGAGGCGATGGACCATCTGCTGGAGCTATCCGAACCGGCATGGAAATCCGGCGATTGGATCCGCGGTATCCTCGACGTGATCACCGGTCTGGATCGCCTGCTGGAGAGCGCCGCGCTGGAAGTAGCCGCCGGATTCGGCCTCCCCGCCCGGATGGAGAAGGGGCAGGGCAAGGAATTCTGAATTCCAAGGAATCAAGCGAAGGCTTTCAGGAAACCGACCTCGAGCGCCAGCTGCTCCTGGGCATTCGTGTCGAGGGTCGAGCGCAATTCCCCCAGCGCCTCCATCCGTCTCACGAGCGCCGGCAGGTCCTCCGAGGCCGCGATGGCACCCGTTTGATCTGCCGATTGCGGGAAGTCCAGGCCGGCGGCACCCGTCTTGCAGCGGAGCACGTCCGCCATCCACGATTGCAGCACCTCGAACAAGCGCGAGCGCTCTTCCAGATATTCGGACTCCGCCGCGGCTTTCAACGCTTCCTCGCGGCGCTTCAGATAATCGCCTTCGAAACCCTTGTTCAGGGCCTTCTCTTCCTCCGCAAGCTGCGCCTCCGCAGCCTCCACGGCCTCGGCCTTCCTCTGCTCCAGAATCGCGGAAAAAACCGACTTCAAGGTCAATGCCACGGTCGCCGAGCCGAAGCCGAGCTTCGCCGCCTGATCGAGTGCACGGACGAGATCGCCTCCCACCCCCTCGGTAAGGTCGGTCGTGCCGGTGAGGGGCATCCGCACGCAACGGGAGAGCACGGTCGGAAGCAGCCCCCCGGGATTCGCCGTCAGCAGCAGGAGAAGCGTGCGCGGCGGCGGCTCTTCCAGCGTCTTCAAGAAAGCGTTCTCCGCTGCCGCAGCCATGCGGTCTGCATCCACGATCACGCCGACCTTCCAAGTCTTCGGACCGGACGACACGTAGAGGCTCTTCTCCAGTTCGCGGATGGCATCGACCACGATGCGGCGGGACTTCGACTGCGGGCGCACGATGCGCACCCACTCACCTTCCAGATCGTCGAGCGGCGGCACCTCTTCCACCACGGGCTCGCCGAAGAGATCGAGCCCGCCCCCGCCTCCGCCGCCCTGCAGCAGTTTCACGATCCGCGCAGCCAGCCGCTCCTTCCCGCAGCCGCGCGGACCGCTGATCAGAAAGGCATGCGCCAGACGCCCGCGCTCGTGGGCGGACTTCACCAGTTCGTAGGCGTGATCGGGCGGAAAGGCCATCGCGCCGGGATGCTGCCCGGCTCGCGGCGGGAACTCCAATTTCTAAATTCCGAAATCGGAGGAAGAACGCCTCACAACCACTCTTCCAGTTCCTCGATCCGCATGCCCTCCGCTCCGAAGGTCGTTGCGGTGAGCAAGACCATGCCGTCGTTCGTGGCCACCATCACCCGGTCGCCTTTCTCGGCGAAGCGGGCGGCTAGCCGCTCGATCACGGCATCCGCGGTTTCCCGGGCCTTCGAGTAGATGATCAGGATCCCGTCCTCGGTCCCGCCCTCGTAGCCGCGCTCGGCATGACGGCCGTCGAAAACCACGACAACCTTCCACTCCCCCCGGTCGCCGATGGCGCGCAGGGCCTTGATCAATTCATGGCGGGCGAGGTGGCGCTTCGGCCCGTGATGCAGCTCCCGCAGCGCCTCGATCCCGAAGATCGCGCTGTGACCATCGACAATGAGAAGCTGCTCCACCTCGCGACAAAGAAAGAGAGCCGGTCGCGAATCGCAACCGGCCCTCTGGAAAATAACGGGATATGGTCCGGTTTACTCCTCGGCGGCGGGAGCATCGGCACCCTCCACGGCTTCAGGAGCCTCGGTCTCTTCGGACTTGGCGGCCTTCTTGGCAGGTGCCTTCTTGGCGGCCTTCTTGGCGGGAGCCTTTTTCGTGGCAGCCTTCTTGGCAGCGGGCGCGGCTTCCGACTTCTTCGCCACGGAGGTCTTCTTGGCGACCCCGCCGGCCTTGGTTTGCTCCTTCTTCCGCTTCAGGTAGAGCTTGCGGCGGCGACGCTTGACGATCGTTTTGGTTTGCTGGCCCATGATTCTGGTGGGCCGGGGTTTTAAGGCCCCGGCCACCCCCCTAGCAAGAGGAAATCCCTCAGAATAAACGGCAGGCCACCCGGACGGCGGATCGCCCCCCCGAAAGCCGCCGAAATGCGGGATGCCACCTTCACCTTTCATTCTTGCCCGGCCTCTTCCCCGCCCCAAGCTTCCCCCCACGCCATGCCCGGTCTCATCATCGCTCCCCGCGCCCGCATTTTCCACGGCCACGAATGGGTCTACGCCACGGAGGTGAAGAAATCCTTCGGCGATCCCCAGCCGGGCGACGTCATCACGCTCAAGGACTTCCAGGACCGCTCGCTCGGCAGCGCCATCTACAACCCCGCCTCTCAGATCGTCGCCAGGCGCTTCTCCCGCCGCAAGCAGGACCTCGACGCCCAGTTCTTTCTACGCCGCATCCAGCAATCGATCGAACTGCGCCAGCGCAGCGGAATCGACGAAACGCTGGCCCGCCTTGTCTGGAGCGAATCCGACGGTATGCCCGGCCTGATCGTGGATCGCTACGGCCCGCACGTGGTGGTCCAGACCCTCACGCTCGCGATGCGCCAGCGCATCGACCTGATTGTCGCCGCGTTCAAGGAACTCGTCGCCCCCCGGTCCATCATCCTCCGCAACGACTCCCCGGTCCTCAAGGCAGAGGGCATCGAACCGGAAATCACCATGCTCCACGGCCACAACCCCGGCCCCTTCATCGTCGAGGCGAACGGCCTGAAATTCGAGATCGATCTCTTCGACGGCCAGAAGACCGGACTCTACCTCGACCAACTCCAATCCCATGCGGAAGTCGCCGCCTTCGCCAAGGGCAAGCGGGTGCTCGACTGCTTCACGAACCAAGGCGGCTTCGCCCTCGCCTGCGCCAAAGCCGGTGCCGCGAAGGTCACCGCCGTCGATATTTCCGAAACCGCCTGCGCCGCCGCGCGCCGCAATGCCGGGTTGAACGGCTTGGAGATCGAAGTCATCGCCCACAACGTCTTCGACTTCCTCAAGCACGCCACGCCCGACTACGACCTGATCATCCTGGATCCGCCCAGCTTCACGCGGAACAAGAAGACGCTCATGGACGCCATGCGCGGCTACAAGGAGATCCACCTCCGCTCGCTCAAGCTGTTAGATAAAGGCGGCCTCCTCTCCACCTTCTGCTGCTCCCACCACGCCAGCCGCGAACTCTTCCAAGCGAACCTCGTGGATGCCGCGGTGGATGCGAAGAAGTCGCTGCGCCTCGTGGCGAATCACGGGCAGAGAGCGGATCATCCCGTGTTGCTGGCCATCCCGGAGACGGAGTATCTCAAAGGGATAACCGCGGAGCTGATGGCGGGGAGGTGAGGCCGAAGCAAATACCGCGACTACCAGGACGGCGGTCCGGCGACAGCCCTCAGGGCTCCTCCTTCTTCGGCTCCTCCTTGGGAGGATTCGGCCGGATCAGGATTCCCGGGTCGAGCAGCTTCGGCGGCTCGCCCGTTCCTTCCGGTAATTCGGGAACGCGGAAGTACTTCTTGTCCTCAAGAGGATAGGTGGGGTCGGCGACCAAGGTGCCGGGAGGGATCCCTTTCACATCGATCTGCCTGCCATTGAAGGGACTGATCACCATCCCCGGTTGTCCTTGCACGGGCTCGGCAACCGGCGGCTTCTTCCCGATCAATACGGGATCATCTTTGCCCTTTGTCTCAGGCTGGTCCTTCGCACCGCCAGCCTGGGTGGAGGACTGCGCCGCGGAGGTGTGCTCTGCGTGCGGACCCGCGTTTCGCTCGCAAGACGCGAACGATAGTAGCAAAATGGCCGCGATCCGGGTTACCTTCACCTCTCTGGAGAAATGGGAGAGGGATTGCACCCCGTCAAGCCGCCCACGATGAATTCCCCGCTTTGGCCATGGAATGAGAGCGATAGCGGGAAGTTGCGCTTCGATCGCTTCATGGACCTGGCCCTCCATCACCCCGAACGCGGCTACTATGCCCGCCGCATCCGGGGGGTGGGACGAAGCGGAGACTTCACCACCACTCCCATGCTCAGCCCCGCCCTTGGCAAAGCCGTCGCCGCATGGGCCGGACAAGCCCTGCAATCCACCGGCTGCAGCCACTTGATCGAGTTGGGCCCGGGCGAAGGACACTTGGCACAAGCGGTCCTCGATGGCCTGACATGGTGGCGCCGTCTGCGCACGACGCTTCACCTTGTGGAAACCTCCGCACCACTCCGGGCCAAACAGCAGGCGCTCCTGGGAAGGCGCGCGCATTGGCATGACTCGCTCGCTGCTGCTCTCGAGGCCTCCGGCGGCCGGGCCTGCATCTACTCGAACGAATTTGTCGATGCGTTTCCGGTCCGTCGCTTTCGTCGCGAACCCGACGGTTGGAGCGAGCTCCATCTCGCGCCCGCGGAACAGTGGAAACCTGTGGGGGAGCTTCCGGATTCCTCGGTCTTCCGCCACCCGTTTCCTCCCGGGCAGATCGTCGAGGTCGCGGATGCCTACCGCATCTGGCTCCATGGCTGGCTACGATCCTGGCAAGCAGGCCGGATGTTGACTCTCGACTACGGAGCCGAGGCCGGCGAGCTCTACCATCGCCGTCCGCGCGGATCCCTGCGGGCCTATTTCATGCAGCAGCGGATCGAGGGGCCCACGGTCTACGAAAATCCGGGACGGCAGGATCTCACGGCAGACGTGAACTTCACCGATCTCCAGCTCTGGGGTGCGCCATGGCTGGAAACGACCGGCCTGTGTACCCAGCGCGACTTCCTCCTCCCGCATCTGGATCCCGGCCTCCCCTCCGATGCCCACGTGGTCGCACCCGACGGAGCAGGGTCGGCGTTTCTGGTACTCGACCAGCGTCGCCTTGCGCAGCGGCCCGATTGACGCATGTTGGAGCGCGTGATCCGCTTTCTCCTCACCCTGCTCGCTTCCGCGCTAAGCGCCGGAGCCTTCGAACTTCCGGCCAAGTCCTCGCAATGCATCGTGGGCACCGCGAAAAATTGGAACAGCTCGACAGTGACCCTGACCGCTTTCGAAAAGCGCGATGGCAAATGGGTGCCGGCGATCAGCCCCTGGCAGGGGAGACTTGGGCGTGACGGCTTGGTATGGGGACTCGGGATTCATCCCCTGCCCTCCGGCGCGAAGGTGAAGAGCGAGGGTGACTGGCGGGCTCCCGCAGGCGTCTTCCACATCGGCGGAGCATGGGGTGTCCACGGGAAGATCCAGAAGCACCCGAGACTCTCCTACCGTCAGGTCACTCCGCGCGACCTCTGGGTCGAAGACCCCGCCTCCCCGAGCTACAACAAGCATGTCGTGCTCGACCACGAACCGGCCACCGCGTGGGAGAAGAAGCAGCAGATGAAGCAGGACGACTATCCCCACTCGCTCAAGCTCTTCATCGCGCACAATGCGCCTCCGAAGGTGTCCGCGGGAAAAGGCAGCGCGATCTTCTTTCACATCTGGCGCGGCGGGGGATCCAAGCCCACCGCCGGCTGTACGACGATGGAGGAAGCGAAGCTCCGGCAATTGATCGCGTGGGTAGATCCCGGCAAGCAACCGATCTACGTTCTATTACCGGAAGCCGAATACGCCGCGAAGAAGGCGGCATGGAAGCTACCCTGAATCACGAGGTCAGGCGTTCGTCTCCTGTTTGGACGCGGCTACTCCTTGGTAAAAGACCGCGAGGATGGGAATGCAAATGGCGATGCACGCACACTGGATTCCCCAGTAGGCGGACCAACCGCCATGGTGGGCTCCGACCGTGAAGTCGTGGAGCCTTACCGCGAGGATGGTCCCGATGAGAGATCCGACGCCGTTGCTTGCCAAGCTCAGCAGTCCTTGGGCTTGGGTCCGCATTCCCGGATCGACACGGCGGTCCAGAAAGAGCTGGCCGGTGATGAAGTAGAGCGTGTAGCAGAGCCCGTGAAGCGCGATACCGGCGATGAGCCAGGCGCTGGCCCCGCTCACTCCGGCCAGCGCAAAGAAAGCGTAGCGCAAGGCGGAGAGGCCGAGAGCAAACATGAGGACCGTCT
>CAMLOZ010000131.1 GCA_946481625.1 uncultured Haloferula sp.
TCGCCTGGTTCACGATCCTTCCCGAACTCATCGGCGTCTGGAAAATCCAACAGCAAATGGTCGCGGACATCGCCGCCGTTTTCGGCAAGTCCGGCGAACTCTCGAAGGAACGGATGCTCTACTGCCTCTTCCGCCACACCGCCGCCCAGGCCATGCGCGACCTCGTCGTCCGCGTCGGCGAACGCTACCTCGTCCGCCAAGCCTCCTTCCACACCCTGCAAAAGGTCGCCGGTCGCATCGGCATCAAGATCACCCAGTCCACCATCCGCAAATCCCTCGCCCGCTGGATCCCCGTCGCCGGCGCCCTCGGCGTCGGCGGCTATGCCTACGCCGACACCCGCAAGGTCGCCCTCACCGCCATCGAATTCTTCAGCAGCGACGCCTCGCTCCTCGACACCGACGAGGACAGCCCCCTCCCACAACCTCCCCCGCTTCCCAAACTCCCTCCCGCATAAGTGGCCCACGCCTCCGGCGTGAGGCAGAGTAGCCGTCAGCTCCGCTGTCGGAGAGGAGACCGCAAGCCTCCGGCGCGGACGAAGCGCCTCCCCAGCCCGCTTTCCCGATTCATCCCGCACCTCTAGGGTCCGGTTTCCATCTCCGCGTTCTCCTCCGCGTCTCCGCGGTTCGTTTCCTCCAAACTCCACTCCAACCTGGCGCACTTGGCGTCTTGGCGGTTCACCTCCCTGCATCCCACACCTCCGGCCAAGGAAATTTCCCAAACCCTGTCGGCAAGCCCCTCTTTTCTGCTCCTCCCGATATCGATCCCCTATCTTCCTCCCCGGCTTCCCTGCTACCCTGAGGAATGGCCGACACACCCACCAAACACCACCGCCCCCTCAGCCCCCGTCAGCTCATCTTCGCCCGCCTCGTCGCCGACGGCACCACCCAGACCGCCGCCTACGCCCAGGTCTACGGCAAGAAATCCAGCAAGGCCGACGCCTCCGCCCTCGCCAACCACCCCAAGGTCGCCGCCGAAATCGCCCGCCGCCAGCGCGAAGCCGAAGCCCGCGCCGACATGAAGCGCGACGACATGGTCCGCTACCTCGTCTCCATCCTCCACACCCCCGTCGGCGAACTCAACGACTCCCATCCCCTCGTTCAGGAGATCAACACCGTCCACCGCGGCGACACCGACTTCCTCCGCATCAAAGCCCTCCCCAAACTCCAAGCCGCCCGTCTCCTCTGCCAAATCATGGGCTGGCTCAAACCGCAAGAGGAAGAGCCCAAGGAACTCAATATCGTCATCAAAAAGATGTGGGATTAACAACCCCGCCCCCGGCGGAGTTCGGAGTTCAGAGTTCCTCCCTCACCATCTCCGCCCTTCCCTCCGCGCTCCCGAACAACGATTCACCGCCCCCATCCTCTCCTGATCCAGTTGGATCGACCCGGCGCCCCTGCACCACTGGAAAGCCAAGTCAACGCAATCCGTCCCGCAGTCCACGCCCGACAAATCAGAACTCGGGAAGCGTGTCCCTGACATCCTTCGATACGATCGATTCCCTCCACGCCTTCGCCGCCTCCTTGTCACCGTGCGACAAGAGGAAGCGCACGATGCTGGAAGCCGCCGCATCCTT
Source organism: uncultured Haloferula sp. (assembly GCA_946481625.1). The sequence continues at coordinate 1,575 of CAMLOZ010000131.1, forward strand.
TGTTTCCCCGGTCAGATCTGCCTCAACCCATTCACCGGCAGCCATGGAATCGCTCTGCAGGTAACCTTCAACAAAGGCGACAACCAACGACGAATCCCCGGTTCGCTCCGCCGCCGCCAATACGAGCGCCCGCGTCTTGCCAGGAGACGTCACCCCCGCCTCCGCGAGACAACTTTGCCGGTCGCCCCCGTCGTAGTCCCCGGGGTGGTCGAGCACCTCCGAAATCGCCTTCGAGACATCCCGGGAACGGAGGCCTGCCAGGAATTCCTTCATATACTGCTGGCGGATCTCCATGGGAAAGCCGCTGGCAAGCTCGCGCGCCTGGCCGGTCGTCACATAACCCAGCTCCAGCGACTCGTGTGCTGTGTATCCCAGAAGCAGGGTCCGGATCTCTTCTGACCGCGCCTTCGCCAGGAGCGAGGCCGCCTCGCCCGGCTTCATATCGGTCTTCTCTTGTGCCAGTGCCCTGCGCAACAGGCTGCGGTCCTTCCCGATCTCGGAGGCGTCCGCCCACTCGACCAGCAATCGCGTCCGGTCGGGAGGAAAGTTCTCCGCCACCCGGGCCAGCAACGCGTCGCGCAGGGGCCCTGGAGGCAGGGTCCCGGCTTGCTCGAGCATCGCGGAGGGGTTCTCCCGCAGCGCCAAACGCAAATCGGAATCAAGGGATTTGAGGTCCGCCGGCGAAAGTTTCCTGACCTTGGCAAGGATCTCTTGCGGATCGGGAACCCTTGCCTGCGGTTCCCTCCTCGATCGCCCGGAGGAGCCGTGCGCGGAAGCGGCTTCCCTTTCCGCACCCTCCTGCCCCTGCTTGTCACCGCACCCGATCATCAGGAACGATGCTGCCAAGGCGAGGGCACCTTCTCTTACCGGCCTCTTCATAGGCAAATCATCGCGGTGGTGATAACCGATTCGGCACAACCAAAGCGACATCAAGGCAGCGGTACCGACTCCTTGATCTGTTCATCCGTGATCGAATCCCGCCACTTCCTCGCGGACTCGTAGTTACCCTTGCTGTTATAGAACAAGGCCAATTCCTTCGCGGCCAAGTCCTTGGGAGCTCCATCAAGGCCGGAAACCCATTCGCCCGCGGCGGCGGGGTCCTTCTGCGACCAGCCGCTCACGAAGGGAGCGATCACGTAATAGGAATCCTCGTGTTTGATCGCCGCATTGATGATCGGCAGCGCCTGGCGGGGTTCCCGACCCGCTGAACGTTTGACACACGCTTCCACGGACGACTGTTCGAGCTCCCCGCGATTCGCCCAAGCCTCAGACAGCGCGAAGGCGGGTCGATTGTAGGACAAGCCCGAAATGAACTTGCTCATGAATTCGCTCCTCATCTTCTCGGGAAGCTGCTGCGACAGCGCCTTTGCGCCGGTCATGCTGGCTTCTTTCTCGGACGCGGCTTGGTACCCTAGATAGTTCAACAATCGGGAAGCCACTCTATCCGATTTCACCTCTCTGGCCAGTTGAAGAGCTTCATCGCGTTTCAAGCTGCCTCCATCCGGGGGCAGCGCCAAGCCAATCACGGACTGGTCTTCCTTGAAAGGCGACGCGTCGGCCCACTTGACAAGCTCGCCCGCCATCTCCTTCGGAAAGTTCTCCACGACGACCCTCAGCGCAAGATCGCGGCGACTTCCCGGCGACAGCTCTCCCACCCTCTTAAGGGCGTCAGCAGGGTTGGCTTTCGTCATCGCCGCGATATCTCCTGCCATTAAATCCAGTTGGCCGATATCGGTTTCCTTCAGCTTCGTGAGAACTTCCTCCGGATCCACCCGGCGGGGCTCCACCGCATTCCTAGCCTCCCGACCGGACCCTCCGGAACCGGAGAATTTCACCGATGAGGAGGAGCCTGTCCCGGACTGACCATTGCGGGCCGTTTCCTCCCGGTCACAGGAAACACTTGAACAAACGGCCACAACTGCTCCGGACAACAGGGCTATTGTATGTACTACACTCCTCATCGGTCGCAATCTCACGAAACCATCAAACCACGGGGCCTCAATCGGGCAACCATTTACTCCAACCTTCAGCGGTATCTCCGGCTTCCGGTGTCCAATTTCCACCCGGCTCCTTCTTGAGGGTACGGGTTCTCTTGGCTCGGGCCATCCCCCAAATCAGGGCGATGTTGGAAGCCTTCGCCTCCTCCGCCTCCGGTGTCCATTCGACGATGTCCTTGATCGTCCATTTGAAATTGGGATCGTCCTGATAGGCAGATGCCCAAGTCCAACCATACTTCGACCATTCCGCGAGCAAGCCCAGCTTGGTCGTCGCAGGAGAAAGGTTTTTCGCGGCATCGGACGCGGGATTCTCAGTCATATCCGGCGACTCGGGATCGTCCGGCGGAGTCTCCCCTTCCTTCCAAGGACCGACGGTCTTGGTTAAAAACTCCAAGTCAACTTCAACCACGACTGTCTCCGCGAACCCGGTCGAGGGCAGGTTGATGTCATTCGGATGCAGGAAATTGTACCAAGCGAAGTCCGCCAGCGCCTTGCCCTTCTGGGCATAGCTGTGTTCGAACCGGATCTTGTTCGGCGGGATCCCGTTCAGCATTTCACTCGGCGACACCGTCAGTGAGGAATGCGGGTTCATTACCGACTGGACCGTGAGCGTCAGCATCCCGACTTCCTGCCCCCAACCGTCGTTGATCGGAGTTGCGATGACGCCGCTCGTCTTCGGGTTTCCATTCTGGTCCTTCGGGTGGGATTTCACATAAATCCCCCACTGGATCTCCTTTTTGAACTCGGTCTTGGCGCTATCCCCCGCCGCTCCGCCAGTTTCCGTCGCCCACGACCTTTCCACACTGTGCCAGGCGATGAGCGCACCTGCCGTAGCCCCACCCGTGCGCTTCAGGAAAAGCCTGCGGCTCAAATTGTTATTCCAACCACCGCCGCCAGATGAGAGGTCACTTATAAGGGCTTGAAAAAGAAGATCACGAGGTATCTCTAAATTGGGTTTGTTACGCATAGACCCGCATCCGCTAGACCCTTCCGGCCGAACCGGTCAATGAAAAACCAGCCGATGCCAAAGTTCTCATCATAAAACTCCTAGACGATCTAACAATGGATACAAAATATGTCGCAATCACACCAGTGGCGACCTGAGCGACCTGAGGCGTTGATCCGCCCGAAGTCCCGCGAGAATCCATGGTTCCCTTCCCACAACATATCGGAAGAACGAAGCCCCCGGCACCCGCCGCCGCAGCTCCGCTCCGGCACCTTCCACACCTTCCCAGACCACCCACCTTAACCCGTCCCCCCCTTTGGAGCCGCAGGCTCTCTCGGAGTGCGGCGAGCATCGCCGTTTTGGAGCGCATCCATCCCTCATCGCCGCCCTCCCGTTTCCCAGGCTCCACGCTCCGAGCTCAGATTCCTCCCTCACTCGATATTCGAAGTCCGCCGCTCAACACTCGATGTCCTCTCCTCCTCCACCTCCACCGGCAGCCAGTTCATCTCCACCGTTTTGAAATCCCGCGGCACCTTCACCCGGTAGCGCCCCTCATCACCCCGCGTCGCGGAGAAATGCTCACCATCCACCGTCACCGGCAGCTCCGCTTCCGCGCTACCGATCCCGCAAAGGGTCACCGCCACCGCCTCATAGCCCGGCGTCCAGGAACCCCGCCACTCGCGCGTGATCGACACCCTCCCCTCCGCTCCTTCCAAGCGGATCGTCGAGTCCCGATAGACCCCGTCTTTCCACTGCTCGCCATCGCCCTCGTCCTCATACCAGCGGCTCGTCTCGCTGCCGTTTTTCCACCACGCCCGCAACTCCGGCTCCGGATTCGCGATCTCTCCCACATACTGCTGCAGCGGCCAGTGCGGCACGACCGCTCCACCCCGGACAAACACCGGAATCCGGTCGATCGGGCACTCGATCCAGATATCAGTCGCCACCGCCTTCGGCCGCGAGTCGTCGTGATACGCGAACCAATCGCCCCGCGGCAGATACAGGAACCTTCCCTCCTCGCCCTCCGCCAAGATCGGCACCACGTACAAATGATCGCCGAAGAAAAACTCCGCGCTGCGCCAGTAGGCATCCGGGTTCTGATGATCCACCAGCGGCAGTGAACGCAGCATCGGCGTGCCCTCGCTCGCATACTGCCAGAAGGCGGTGTAGATCGCCGGCAGCAGAAGGTAACGCATCTCGATCGCCCGCTTCACCCAGTCCGTCGTGTCCTCGCCGAACGACCACGGTTCCTGCTCGCCATGGTCCCCCGACGAATGCGTCCGGAAAAACGGATGGAACACCGCCAACTGCACCCATCGTAGATAGAGCTCCGGCGTCGGCGTCTCGATGAAGCCCCCGATGTCGGATCCGATGAACGACATCCCGGAGGTCGCCAGCCGCTGGCACTGCGTGTTCGCCATGTTCAGATGGTCCCAACTCGCCACGTTGTCGCCCGTCCACGCACACGCGAAACGCTGCGTCCCCGCATAGGCCGAGCGCGTGATCGAAAAAGCGCGACGCCCCTTGCCCCACAGCTTCAGCCCCTGCCGGGTGGCCCGCACCATCTGCATGCCGTAGATGTTGTGCGCCTTCCGGTGCGAGCACGGATGCCCGTCGTAGTCATGCCTCACGTCGTGCGGGAAGGTCCCCTCCTCGAAGACCGCCGGCTCGTTCATGTCGTTCCAAATCCCGCGCACCCCGACCTCACCGATCAGGTCCTTGAACAAGGTCGCCCACCACTCCCTCACGTCCGGTCGCGTGAAGTCGGGGAAGTGGCACAGGCCCGGCCACACCGAGCCCTTCATCAGAGCCCCGTCCTGCCGCCTGCAGAAATAATTCCGGTCCATTCCCTCCACCCACGCCGGATAGTGAGGATCGATCTTCAGGCCCGGATCGATGATCGCCACCGTCTTGAAGCCCTCCGCCTCCAGCTCCTCCACCATCTTCTTCGGATGCGGGAAGCGCTCCGCATCCCAGGTGAAGCAGCGGTAGCCGTCCATGTAGTCGATATCCAGGTAGATCGCGTCGCAGGGGATCTTCCGGTCGCGGAAGCCCCGCGTGATGTTCCGCACCATCGCCTCCGGGAAATAGCTCCACTTGCACTGGTGGTAACCCAGCGCCCACAGCGGCGGCATCTCGGCCATTCCTGTCAGACGCGTGTAGCGCTGCACGATTTCCAGCGGTGTCTCGCCGTGGATGAAGTAGTAGTCCATCTCCCCGCCCTGCGCCTTGAAGCTCGTCACGTTCGGCTTCTCGCTGCCGAAGTCGAAGCCGGTCCGGAAGGTGTTGTCGAAAAAGATCCCGTAGCAGCACCCGCGGCACAGGCTCAGGTAGAAGGGCACGTTCTTGTACAGCGGATCCGTCTCCCGCCCGTAGGCATAGGTATCGCTGCCCCACAGCTCGAAAGCCCGCCCCCTCAGGTTCAGGTCGCAGCTCTTGTCCCCCAGCCCGTAGAAGTACTCCCCGTTCTGGCAGACCTTGCTCATCTTCACCACCTCCCCGCCGAAGACCTTGTTGTCCTCCCAGTGGAACCCCTTCTCGTCCTGGCACAGGATCCTGCCGGACACCGTGTCCGTGATCGTCGTCTTCAACCCCTGGCGTGCAATCCGCACGGATAACTTGCCCGTCTTCAATGCATACCCGTCCGCGAACTCGATCAACTCGTGCTCCGGCAAGTCGGCCCGGAAGGCCGGATCGATCGCATACGAAAAGTCGTCCTCGAATCTCCCCTCCGGCGTGAAGCGGAACCGCACGATCCCCTCCGCCACCAATTGCAACCGCATCAGCACCCCATTGTCCGTCACGAATTCGAAGGCACCGTCCGCCGCCCGCCGCGACTCGCGGATACCCCCCGGTACGAAGTCCACCACCGCCGGCGCGGTCTGGTGCTTCTCCATGTAATTGCCGGAAAACTCTTCGGAAGCCATGCGATCGAATGGGTGGGGTGAACCGGGATATTAAATACCATAGCCGCCCCCATGCCAACCCCACGGAGGGGTCGCGGAGCAAAACCGGACATGGCACACAACTGCCACAACTTTCCCTATTGCAATGAATCTTTCCCATGCTTGGATGGCAATGCTGCCACGTGTTTCCACGTAAATTCCCCCGACATTGGCCCGACCATTGCTCAAGCACTCCCGCGACCTCAGGAGTGCCTGAAAATCAGGCTCCTAACGGTCTCTCTTCCGCTCATGAATCGTCTTCGAGTGCTTAAGTTGGGCTGGGAATTCCCTCCCTTGATCAATGGTGGTCTAGGAGTTGCATGCCTCGGTCTTTCCCAGGCTCTCGCCAAGCATGTGGACCTGCGCGTGATCGTTCCCCGCTCCGCCCCGGATGCCAGCTTCGACGGCTTCCAATTGACCGGCCTCAACAACCTCCGCATCGAGGAACTCCAGTCCGTCGAAGGCCATTACCGCTACGAGAGCTTCGCCCAGATCGACCGCGTGCCGATCCACCTCGATCCCTACGACACGAGCGAGACCACCGTGGAACAGATCCGCATGGAACCCGGCGGCGAAATCAAATTCTCCCAAACCACGCGCAACCAGCTCGAGCAATTCAAGATGGGCGAGCTCTACGGTGCCGACCTCG